>NZ_JCBANH010000012.1:0-99046 GCF_059760925.1 Achromobacter sp. 1011791174 | reverse complement strand
CCTCTTGCGAGGCGGGCCTTTCCCGGCTTGACCGGATACTGCGCGGAAATTACTGCGCGGCGTCCTTCAGCTTCTTGAGCGGGCGAACCTTCACCTTCACCGAAGCCGGCTTGGCGGGGAACCAGCGCTCTTCACCGGTGAACGGATCCTTGCCGAAGCGCTTGGCCTTGGCGGGAACCTTCTGCACGGAGACCTTGAACAGGCCGGGCAGCGTGAATTCGCCGGCGCCCTTCTTGTCCACCGAGCCCAGCACCGAGGTTTCCAGGCTGGCCAGGACGGCCTTGACCGACTTGGCTTCAACGCCCGATTGCTCGACCAGATAGGCGATGAGCTGGGTCTTGTTCAGGGCGGCCTTGATGGCCTTGGGGGCGGCAGCGACCTTCTTGGCGGCGACGACCTTCTTCGCTGCGGGCTTCACAGCGGGCTTGGCGGCGGTAGCCTTCTTCGCGGGCGCCTTGGCGGCGGGCTTGGTGACTTTCTTGGCAGGAGCTTTAGCTTTCGTGGCCATGGTCAAAATCCGTATGTTGAGGACTAGAGCAGCGCGAGCCGGGTATCGGCAACGAACGCCACGCGCCCGATGATAGCGGAAGAGTCGCTGTTTATGCGGCTTTCCGAAGGGGTTTCGATCAATCTTTGTTGTTTTCCACGCAGCAAACCTCTTAAAACAAGGGGTCTTGCAAGATGTCGTGACATTTGCCCGGCGTCGCAAGCAGCGTGAATGACGGGATGCGGCGCGCTGAACCAAGCGCCGCGAGCATGTTCAAATGCCTGCGCCGCGCGTTGCGCCGGCACTCACGCAAGCATGCAAGGAAGCAGAGCAGTCTATGTTGTCGATGAATAAGTATGTTCCCCCGCGGCATGATCGGGACGTGAACCCGCGGGCCCGGCGGGGGCGTCTTTCAAGCCTTTTCCAGCGAGGCGGCCGGGTCGTGCAAAAGTTTGCGGTCGCCATGCTGGCCGCCTCGGCCTTCGCGTCCGGCGCATGGGCGCAGGCGTTGCCGGCGCCGGAGCTGTCGGCCAAGGCGTGGCTGCTGCTGGACGAAACCAGCGGCCAGGTGATCGCCTCGCACGCCGCCACCGCGCGCATCGAGCCGGCTTCGCTGACCAAGATCATGACGGCCTATATCGTGTTCGGCGCGCTGCAGGACGGTACGCTGAAACCGGAGCAGAAGGTGCGCGTGTCCACGCGGGCCTGGAAGGTGCCGGCGGGCAGCTCGAAGATGTTCCTGGAGCCCGGCTCGCTGGTCACGGTGGACAATCTGTTGCGCGGGCTGATGGTGCAGTCGGGCAATGACGCCGCCGTGGCGCTGGCCGAAGCCGTGTCCGGCAGCGTGGAGGCCTTCGTCGAGCGCATGAATCAGACCGCCGTGGCGCTGGGGCTGCACGGCACGCATTTCGCCAGTCCGCACGGCCTGTCCGATCCGGCCACGTACTCCACCGTCAGCGATCTGTCGGTGCTGGCCACGCGCTTCATCCGCGATTACCCCGAGCTGTACCGGACCTACGATTCGGCCAAGCAGTTCACCTACAACAACATCACCCAGTCCAACCGCAATCGCCTGCTGTGGCTGGATCCGAGCGTGGACGGCCTGAAGACCGGCCATACCGATGCCGCCGGCTACTGCCTGGTGGCCACCGCGCGCCGGCCCAATGGCGCCGACCAGCGTCGCCTGATCACGGTGGTGGTGGGCGTGGAATCGGAAAAACAGCGCACCAAGGAAAGCCGCGAGTTGCTGGAATGGGGCTTCCAGGGGTTCAATACCGTCAAGCTCTACGCCAAGGGCCAGCCCGTGGCCATGCCCGAAGTCTGGAAAGGCCAGGCCGACAGCCTGAAGGCCGGCTTCGCGCGCGATCTGTATGTGACCGTGCCGGCCGGCGCCAAGGTCGAACCGGTGTGGGCGCCGCGCGAGCCGCTGGTCGCGCCGATCGCGGCGCAGGCCGAAGTCGGCGAGTTGCGCGTCATGGTGGACGGCAAGCCGGCGCGGCAGTTTCCGGTGCTGGCGCTGGAACCCGTCGAACAGGCCGGATTCGCCGGCCGCGCCTGGGATTCGATCCGCCTGTGGTGGCGTGAAACCACGGGCTGAGCAAAGGAGGCCCGCATGATTGTGAGATCGCCATGGCCGTGAGTTTTCCCGGCGGGCCGGCGCCCGCGCCCGGACCCGACCAGCCCCTGGCCCTGCTGTCGGCCTGTCATGGCCGCATCGCCCGTCAGTGCGCCACGCTCAGCCGGCTGGCCGGGCATCTGCCCGAGCATGGCAGCGACGCCAGCGCGCAGAGCGCGGCGGCCAGCCTGCTGCGCTATTTCGAGACGGCCGCAGTCCATCACCACGAGGACGAGGAAGAAGACCTGTTCCCGGCGCTGATCGAGGCCATGGCCGGTTCCGATGCGGTCTGCCTGCACGCGTTGGTGCAGGGACTGAAGGCCGACCACCGCCGGCTGGCCGCGCTGTGGGAGCCGCTGCGCGGCGCGCTGGCCGAGATCGCGGCGGGCAAGCCCGCCAGCCTGACGCCCGCGCAGGCGCGGGAATTCGCCGAGGCCTATGCCGGCCATATCCGCCGCGAGGAAGACGAGCTGCTGCCGCTGGCGGCGCGGCTCATCGCCGATGATGTGCTGGCCGATATCGGCCGGGCCATGCGCGCGCGCCGAGGCGGCGGCGCCGCCTGAGCCGCTGCGCCGCCAGTCGCCAGGCGCTACGATGCGGGACAGCCGGCGCGCACCGCGCCGGATCACGGAGGCTATCCGCGCCATGATCGATCCCGTTCCCAGCCGCAACGCCCGTTTCCGTCGTCTGCTGACCGACCCCGTGCTGGCTCATGCCATGTCGGCGCACAACCCGCTGTCGGCCCTGTTGGCCGCCGAGGCCGGCTTCGACGCGGTCTGGGGCAGCGGTTTCGAACTGTCGGCCAGCCATGCGGTGCCGGACGCGAGCATCCTGTCGCCGGTGCAGCACCTGGACATGATGCGGGCCATGGCCGCCGCCTCGCCGGCGCCGGTGATCGCCGACATCGATACGGGTTTCGGCAACGCCATCAACGTCGCCTACCTGCTGCCGCAGTACGAGGCCGCGGGCGTGTCGGCGGTGGTGATGGAGGACAAGACCTTCCCCAAGGACACCAGCCTGCGCGCCGGCGGCCGCCAGGAACTGGCGCGCGTGCCTGAATTCCAGGGCAAGATCGAGGCCGCGCTGGCCGCGCGGCGCGATCCGGACTTCTGTGTCATCGCCCGCTGCGAGGCGCTGATCGCCGGGCTGGGGCAGGCCGAGGCGCTGGCGCGCGCGGCGGCGTATGAAGAAGCGGGCGCCGACGCCATCCTGATTCATTCCAAGCAGACCGCGCCGGACGAGGTACTGGCTTTCGTCGCCGCCTGGCAGGGCCGCGCGCCGCTGGTGCTGGTGCCCACCGCCTATCCGCAGCTGCGCGAGCGCGATATCCAGGCGCTGGGCAAGGTCGGGCTGGTGATCTATGGCAACCATGCCATCCGCGCGGCCGTGGGTGCCATGCGCGACGTGTTTGCCCGCATCCGGCGCGACGGCGGCGTTCACGAAGTGAATGCGATGTTGCCGACCGTAGGCGATATCATGGCGCTGCAGGGCGATGCCGCCATGCGAGAACTGGAGCGCAGGTTCCTGCGCTAGCGCCTTTGGGGCGCGGGCCGCCGGCGCCTGTCGGCAGGCCGCAAGACAAGAAAGACCGGGGGAAGCATGGCGTTTCAAGGGCGGGCCTGGCTGGGCCGGCTGTTTGGCGATTGGGTGGCGGATGTCGGTCCGGCCACGCTGCGCGCCGATCTGGCGGCCGGGCTGCTGGGGGCGCTGCTGGTGCTGCCGCAGGGCGTGGCTTTCGCCACGCTGGCGGGCCTGCCGCCGGAGTACGGCCTGTACTCGGCCATCATTCCCTGTGCGGTGGCGGCCCTGGCCGGGTCCAGCCGCCATGTGATGTCGGGGCCGACCAACGCCAATTCGCTGGCGCTGTTCGCCGTGCTGGCGCCGCTGGCCGCGGCCGGCAGTCCCGCCTATATCCAGCTGGCGCTGGCCGTGACCGTGCTGGTCGGCCTGATGCAGTGGCTGGTGGGCGCGCTGCGGTTGGGTTCGCTGGCGCATTTCATTTCGCCGTCGGCGCTGTTCGGCTTCACCAGCGGCGCGGCGGTGCTGATCGCCGTGCATGCGCTGAAGGATGCGCTGGGCCTGCCCGCCCCGGATTCGCATGGCGCGGGCTCGTTGCTGCTCAACCTGGCCTCGCATGCCGGCCAGGCGCAGGCCGGTTCCATCATCGTGACGCTGGCGACGCTGGGCGCGGCGCTGCTGGTGCGCCGGCTGGACAAGCGCAAGCCCTATATGCTGGCCGGCCTGGCCGCCGGCACGATGGCGGCGGCGGCCTGGAATGCGTGGGGCGGCGCCGGCGTGCCGGTGCTGGGCGCCATCGCCCAGCCCTGGCCGCCGTTCCACGTGCCCAGCGTGGACTGGCGCGCGCTGCCCGACCTGCTCAGCCTGGCCTTCGCGCTGACCATCGTGGCGCTGGCGCAGTCCATCTCCATCGCCAAGGCCGTGGCGGCGCGCTCGGGCCAGCGCATCGACGCGAACCGCGAATTCATGGGGCAGGGCCTGTCCAACATCGTCGGCGGCTTCTTCTCGTGCTACCTGTCCTGCGGTTCGCTGAACCGCTCCGTGCCCAACTTCGAGGCCGGCGCCAGGACGCCGCTGGCGGCGGTGTTCTCGGCCTTGCTGCTGGTGGCGCTGGTGGCTCTGTCGGCGCCGCTGCTGGCGTTGATTCCGCATGCCGCCATCGCGGGCCTGCTGCTGCTGGTAGCCTGGACGCTGCTGGATGCGCCCCGCTGGCGACGCCTGCTGGCCACGCAGCGCGGCGAGGCGGCGATCGCGGCGGCGACCCTGGCGGCCACCGTGACGATACGGATGGAAGTGGCGATCCTGCTGGGCACGGTGCTGTCGCTGATGGCCTATCTGCACCGCACGTCGCGGCCCGCCATGCGCATCATGGGCTTCGATGGGCGCGGGCTGGACCGCCGCTTCGTCGTGATGGCGCAGCCGCCGCAGTCCGAGGCCCTGCCCGAATGCCCGCAGCTCAAGCTGCTGCGCATGGAGGGCTCGGTGTATTTCGGCGCGGCCGCGCACGTGGCGCAGCGGCTGCACGAACTGCGCGCCGCGCCGGACGCGCCGCGTCATCTGCTGGTCATGGCCAAGAGCATGAACTTCATTGACCTGGCCGGCGCCGAGGTCTGGGAAGATGAGCTGGCCGCGCGGCGCGCGATGGGCGGCGATCTGTATTTCCACCGGCCCCGCCCCGAGGTCATGGCGATGTGGCGGCGCACCGGATTCCTGCAACGGCTGGGCGAAGACCACATCTTTCCCGACAAGGCGACAGCGCTGCACGCGATCTACGCCAGGTTGGACCGCGCGGTGTGCGCGGGCTGTCAGGCCCGGATCTTCTGGGAGTGTCAGCCGGACAGCCCGCAAGCGGGCGGCTGAAGATGACGCGCGTGCCGGATGGGGCGGGCGGAAGCGGGAGCAGCAAAAGGGCGTTGGAGAGTGAGGTTGGAACAGGGCTGAGGAACAGGGCTCAGCAAGAGCGCTGCCCGCCCAGCCGGGCCCCGACCGAGGACTGTGCCGGGTCGATCACGCGGCGGGCGCTTCCGTGCCCAGATAGGCCGCCTGGACTCGCGGATCGGCGGCGATCGCGGCCGGTTCGCCTTCCGCCAGCAGACTGCCGCGCACCAGCACGGCGATGCGGTCGGCGTGCTTGAAGACCACGTCCAGGCTGTGCTCGGTGAACAGCACCGCGATGCCGCGCGTGTCGGCCAATTGCCGCGTCAGCTGCATCAGCGCGTGGCGTTCATTGGTGGCCATGCCCGCCGTGGGTTCGTCCATCAGCAAGAGGCGCGGGCGGTGCGCCAGCGCCATGGCCAGCTCCACGCGCTTGACGTCGCCATAGGCCAGCTCGCCGCAGGCCTGCCTGGCCTTGCCGGCCATCTGTGTCTGTTCCAGCAGCGCCATCGCTTCGTCCACCGCGTGGCGGCCAGCCCGGCGCCAGGGATGGAAGACCAGGCGGTCGCGCGACAGCAGCGCGGTCTGCACGTTCTCCAGTACGGTCATGGAGCGGAACACGGCGGCGGTCTGGAACGTGCGGCCCACGCCGAGGCGGCAGATGCGCGCGGCGGACAGGCCGACCAGTTCGCGGCCGTCCAGGCGCACCGAACCCGTGTCAGGCCGGACCTGCCCGCCCAGCGCGTTGAAGCAGGTGGATTTGCCGGCGCCGTTAGGTCCGATCAGGGCCAGCATCTGTCCGGCCTGGAGCGTGAACGACACGCCGGCCAGCGCGTCGATGCCGCCGAAGGACTTGCGCAGGTCGCGGACCTGGAGCAGGGCGGGGGCGCTCATTTCGCGGCGCTCCGAAGCGACAGCCGGCGGGTCCAGCGCGCCGCCGCGCCGGCGAGCCCGTCGGGAAACGCCATGACCAGGGCCAGGATGGCCAGCCCCAGCAGCGCGTGCCAGTATTCGGTGCTGCGCGCGGCCGCGTCCTGCAGCCAGGTATAGGCCGCCGCGCCGGCCAGCGGACCGGCCAGCGATTGCAGCCCGCCGAGCAGCACCATGACCAGCCCGTCGACCGAGCGGCCGACGGCCATCGCGTCGGGCGCGATGCTGCCCTTGGAAAAGGCGTACAGCGAACCGGCCATGCCGGCGGCCAGCGAGGCGGCCACGAAGCCCGCCCATTGCACGCGGCGCGTGTCCATGCCCAGCGCTTCGGCGCGCAGGGCCGAGTCGCGCACGCCGCGCAGCGCGTAGCCCAGCGGCGCGAACGCGAGCCGTCGCAGCCACCAGACGCCCAGCGCGCACAGCGCCAGCGTCAGGTAGTAGTAGCCGGGACCGCTGCTCAGCCAGGCGGCGGGCCACAGGCCGGTGAGTCCGTTGCTGCCGCCGGTGACGTCGTCCCACTGGAAGGCGGTAGCCCACAGGATCTGCGCCACGGCCAGCGTCAGCATGGCCAGGTAGACGCCGGACAGGCGCACGCAGAACCAGCCGAACACCAGCGCGCCCAGCGCCGCGGCCAGCGGCCCCAGCAGCAGCGCGGCCTCCATCGGCAGCGCGCCGAGCTTGAGCAGCAGCGCCGCGCCGTAGGCGCCCAGGCCGAACCAGGCGGCGTGGCCGAAACTGGTCATGCCGGCCAGCCCGGTCAGGAAATGCAGGCTGGCCGCGAACAGCGCGGCAATCAGGATCTCGGTCAGCAGGATGGCCAGGTACGGCCATTGCTGGCCCAATAGCGGCGCCGCGATCAACAGCGCCAGCAGCGCGCCATATGCCAGCCGCAGGCGCTTGCCGGCGGGGGCTATCGGGCGTTCCGGCTTGGCCGCGTGGCCGGCCGGCGCGGGCGGCTTGCCCATCAGGCCCCAGGGCCGCGCCACCAGCACCACGGCCATGACCGCGAATTCGGCCAGCAGCGTCAGCTTGGACAGATTGAAGACCCAGGGGCCGATCTGCACCTGGCCCAGGAACACGAACAGGGACTTGGCCAGGCTGATCAGCAGCGCGGCCAGGAAGGCGCCGGGGATCGAACCCAGGCCGCCCACCACCACCACCACGAAGGCGCTGGCGATGACTTCCAGGTCCAGCCCCAGCGTGGCCGGCGTGCGCGGCGCGGCCAGCGCGCCGCCCAGGCCCGCCAGGAAGGCGCCCAGCGTGAAGGCCGACGTGAACAGCCAGGCCTGGTTCACGCCCAGCGCGGCCAGCATGCTGCGGTTCTCCGAGGCGGCGCGCAGCAGCCGGCCCCAGCGCGTGCGCATCAGCAGCAACCACAGCAGGCCCAGCACGATCGGGCCGGCGGCGATGAGCAGCAGGTCGTATTGCGGGTAGCGGCGGCCCAGGATCTCGACGGCGCCGGAGAGGCCGGGGGCGCGGGCGGAGAACAGGTCCTCCGGGCCCCACAGGGCCAGCGTGGCGTCGCCGATGATGAGCAGCAGCGCGAAGGTGGCCAGCAGCTGGAACAGCTCGGGCGCGCCGTACAGGCGGCTGAGCACCAGGCGCTCGGCGGCCGCGCCGATGAGGCCGGTGGCCAGCGCCGCCAGCAGCAGGCCGGCCCAGTAGCCGGCGCCGCCGCCAAAATAACTGGTGAAGGTCCAGGCCAGGTAGATGCCCAGCATGTAGAACGAGCCGTGCGCGAGGTTGACCACGCGCGTGACGCCGAAGATCAGCGACAGGCCCGCGGCCACCAGGAACAGCGCGCTGGCGTCCGCCAGGCCGTTGAGCAGCTGCAACAGCAGCCCGGAACCGCTCATCACTGGGCCGGACGCATCTTGCGCACTTGCTCGTCCGGCGGCTGCAGGCGGGCGCCGTCCATGTAGGCGAAGTCCTTCATGATGCCCTTGCCGTCCTCGACCGCGGTCACGCCCACGTACACGCCCATGGTGGATTGATGGTCGATCTTGCGGTACTGGATCTGGCCGTAGGGCGTATCGACCTTCAGCCCGGCGAAGGCGTCGACGAGTTTCTCGGTGTCGACCGCGCCGGCGGCCTTCAGGCCCTGGGCGATGGACATTAGCGAGGCGTAGCCCACCACCGAGCCGACCTTGGGCGTCTCGTTGTAGCGCTTGCGGTAGGCCTCGACGAAGTTCTTGTTCGCGGGCGTGTCGATGGCATACCAGGGGTAGCCGGTGACGATCCATCCCGTGGGCGCGTCGGCGCCCAGCGGTTCCAGGTATTCGGGCTCGCCGGACAGCACCGACACCACCGGCATGTTCTCGAACAGGCCGCGCGTGTTGCCTTCGCGCACGAAGCGCGTCAGGTCGGCGGCGAACAGCACGTTGAAGATGGCGTCAGGCTTGGCGTCGGCCAGGGCCTGGACCACGGCGCCGGCGTCGACCTTGCCCAGCGGCACGGCCTGCTCGGCGACGAACTCCACGTCCGACTGGAACGACTTCATCATGGCCTTGAAGGTCGCCACCGCCGATTGGCCGTATTCATAGTTGGGGTAGACGATGGCCCAGCGCTTCTTGCGCAGGGCCAGCGCCTTGGGCGCCAGCGCGGCCACGTGCATCCAGGTGGACGGACGCAGCCGGTAGGTGTAGCGGTTGCCTTCCTGCCAGGTGATCTTGTCCGTCAACGGCTCGGCGGCCAGGAAGAACACCTGCTGCTGCTTGGCGAAGTCGGTCAGCGCCAGCCCGGTGTTGGACAGGAAGCCGCCGAACAGCAGCTCGACCTTTTCGCGCGCCAGCAGCTCCTGCGCGGCGCGCACCGAATCGCCGGGGTTGCCGTTGTCGTCGCGCGAGATCACTTCCAGCTTGCGGCCGAGCACGCCGCCTTCGGCGTTGACCTGCTCCAGCGCCAGCTGCCAGCCTTTCTTGTACGGTCCCAGGAAGGCGGGGATGGCCTTGTAGCTGTTGATCTCGCCGATGCGGATCGGCGGTTCCTTGTCCTTGGCCTGGGCGGCCGGGGTCAGCGCCAGGGCCAGGAGCGTGGGCGCGAGCGCGCGGCGCAGCAGGGAAAGGCAGGGACGTAGCATGGCGGGAATCGGGATCGTGTGGGATTCAAGCGGACGGCGGGCGCCTGTCGCCCGTCGCTGGCGGCCCAATTGAAACATGGGGCCGGCGTCCAGGCAAAGCAAATGCCGTCCCGTGGCCTGCGCGGGCGCGCGCCGGGCGCGATGCGCCATCATTCACGGCAAAAATTCACGGCAAAAAAATAGCCCCGCGCGGGCGGGGCTATTTTCGGGAAATCCGGCTGAATTACTTCAGCTTGGTTTCCTTGTAGTCAACGTGCTTGCGAGCGACGGGATCAAACTTCTTGATCAGCATCTTCTCGGGCATGTTGCGCTTGTTCTTGGTGGTCGTGTAGAAATGACCCGTGCCGGCGGTCGACTCGAGCTTGATCTTTTCGCGGATACCTTTGGCCATGTCGTGCTCCTAGTATGTCAGATTGGCGGGAGGCCGATTAGGCCAGTTCGCCGCGGGCACGCATGTCGGCCAGCACGGCGTCGATGCCGTTCTTGTCGATCGTGCGGATGGCCTTGGCCGAAACACGCAGGCGGACCCAGCGGTTTTCGCTTTCAACCCAGAACCGGCGCGATTGCAGGTTGGGCAGGAAGCGACGCTTGGTCTTGTTGTTCGCGTGCGAAACATTGTTGCCCACCATCGGGCCTTTGCCGGTCACTTGGCATACGCGTGCCATGGATGCACCTCTTTGTGTCGTTCTTGCGCGCATCGCCGGGAGGTGGACAGGGTGTCAGCCGCCGGGCTGTGGAACCTGCGCATCTGCTGGATGTTCCAGCCTTGCGCCGTTCATGCCGGCCACCCAGTCTTAGTGGATGAGGGGGCTACGCGTTCAGTGCCGCTTTTCAACGGCGCCCAAGCGTATCCGCCCAGTGCTTATACCCGCTGCCTGCCGCCCGCTGGCCGATTCTGCATGCCGGCTCGTCCAGGCTGGCGCCAGGGACGCTGGTGCCAGGGATTTCGCCAGACCTGCCGGATCCGCCGGAGTTTTCATGAGCCAAAGGCCTTTTCAAAGGACTCTGAGCCAAGAAAAACCCGCTATGCGCGGTTGGGGGGTCAGAGTGCCGAACTACAAAGCATAGTAGTCCTGCACGGGAAACTTCATGTGAAGACTGCGATTCTAATACGAAAAAGCCAAGTAAATCAAGCGAAAGCGCTATCGAGTGTGCGATTGCGCCACGCGGCCCGAGATCCAGGACAGGCAGGCGCAGGTCGCCAGCGTGGTCGTCAGGGGCAGGGCGCTGCCGGTCTGCCAGGCGCTGACGGCGAATCCGGCCAGCGCGCCGCAGGACAGTTGAACCGTCCCCAGCAAGGCCGAGGCGGCGCCCAGGCGCTTTCCTTGCTCGGCCAGCGCCAGCGCCGCCGAGTTGGGATTCACGAAGCCCTGGCTGCCCATGTAGCCGATCAGGCAGAGCATCAGCAGCGGCAGGCTCATCCAGCCGGCCACGGTCAGCGCCACGGCGGCCAGGCTGGCGCAGGCCAGCGCGGTCAGCGCGCGGCGCTGCAACAGGCGCGGCGGATGGGTACGCAGCAGGCGCGCGCTGATCTGCGAGCACACGATCAGCGACAGCGCGTTGGCGCCGAACAGCAGGCCGAAATACTGCGGCGGCACGCCGTAGAGTTCGATGAACACGCGCGGCGAACCGATGATGTACGCGAACATGCCGGCCTGGCCAAAGCCGCCGGCCAGGCTGTGCGCCATGAAGCCGCGATGGGCGAACAGGGCGCGGTAATTGTGCAGGATGGTCTGCCAGCGCAGCGGCACTACGCGCTCGGGCGCCAGCGATTCCTTCATGATCAGGATCACGGCGGTCATCAGCATGGCGCCGCCGGCCACCATCACCCAGAACAGGCTGCGCCAGCTGGCGATCGTCAGCAACTGCCCGCCGGCCAGCGGAGCAAGGATCGGCGCCAGTCCCATGATCAGCATCAGCAGCGACATGGCGCGCGCCGCTTCCTGGGTTTCGTAGTGGTCGCGAATGACGGCGCGCGGGATCACGATGCCGGCCGCCCCGCCCATGGCCTGCAGCACGCGCCAGCCGGTCAGGGCCTGCGCCGAGCCGGCCAGCGCGCAACCCAGCGAACCCAGCATGAACAGCGCCAGGCCCACCAGCAGCGGCGGCTTGCGGCCGTAGCGGTCGGCCATCGGGCCGTAGAACACCTGCGCCAGCGCCAGTCCGATCAGGTAGGCGGCCAGCGTGCGCTCCACGTCGCCGCGCGGCACGCCCAGATTGGCCGCGATCGTCGGGAACGCCGGCAGGTACATGTCGATGGCGAAGGGGCCGATCGCCGTCAGCGCGCCCATGAGGATGAGCCAGCCGGGCAGGCCGCGGGAGGTGTGCGTAGGGGACATGAAGGTATACGGAGAGCAACGGTCGCGGGACATGAGGGCGCGGTTGCCGACCGTTGCGTGTCTGGCGCCAAGCGGGCAAATGTATCACGCGTGGCCTTACAGGAAGTTGGTGCGCGTTTTCCGATTCATCGGGTCGCGCAGCGTCAGGGGGGACTTATCCGGCGGCCGCGACCAGCGCCTTGGCCCAGTCGGGCGTGGCGCGGATGTCGTCGGGCGTGATCGGGAACGTCAGCCGGCCCTGGTCCATTCCCAGCACCAGGCGCGGCTCCGGCACCGCCGTGCCCACGGCCACGTCGACGCTGTTGTCGTAGGCGCGCAGCTGCGCCAGGCGCGGCATCAGGATGATGAGGTTGAGCAGCGAGGTGCGGCAGCGCTGGCGGATGCGGTCCTCGGGGATGTCGTGTCCGCCGCGCGCCACGCGCAGGCGCACCCGCTGGATATGCTGCGCGGCATCGCGCAGGCCGCAGAACCAGACCAGCACGTCATGCGAAGCCGACGCGGCCATCAGCTTCTGCGTGATGGTGTCGCCGCCCAGAGTGGTTTCGAAGGCGTAGGTCTTGCGCGTCCGCACGGCCAGGTCCAGGCGCCGCACGCCTTCGTTCCAGGCCGCGATGTTCGCGTCTTCCTGTCCATAGCCGTGTTCCCGGACCAGCTCGCGCGCGCAGGTGTCGGGATTGAACCAGGCCAGGCCCGCCTGGGTGAGCAGATGGCCGCCGATGGAGCTCTTGCCCGCGCCGTTCACGCCCGCCAGGACGAAGAGCACGGGGCGGGCCGCGTCAGGCCGCGCCGCGTCAGCTCGGGCTGCTTCAGCCTGGACGTCGCCGGGCCCCGCCATCAGTAGGTGGATCCCGCCTTGACCTTGCCGTCCAGCCGGCCGGGCGAGCGCATCAGGTCGCGCAGGCGGTCGCCGGCCTGTTCATCGTCCAGCGCCGCCAGCCGTTCGTCGAAGCGGCGGCGCAATTCGGCCAGCGGGTCGGGCATGGCCTGGTTGGCGGCCCGGGCGGCCTCCAGCAGGCGGGCGTATTCGGCGGTGGACAGGATCACAGCCTCGGGCTGGTTGTGGTTGGTGATCAGCAGCCTGCCTTCGGCCGAGAGGGCGCGCATCATGCCGCGCCAGCCGTCCTTCTTGACGGACGAGGCGGGCGCCACGGGCAGTTGGTCCAGGGGGGCGGCGAGCCGGGCGGGGGCGGACATGGTGTGCTCCTTGATTGCACGGGAATATCTGGGGCTATTTTACCCAAAATTCCCAATTTGGCCTGCGGAAAATACGATCCGAAGACGCGGCGCAGCGGCCGGATCGGGGGCAGTTTTGTACGCATGCAAGAAAAATATTAACTAAATATTTCTAAAAAATGGAACACCGATTTCCCTGGGCAACGCGGCAATTTTCTTCTGAGAATTCCGGGTTATCCCGGAGTATTTTTCTCGGAAATGTTTCGGCATTTTTCCGAATCAGGCTTGGGTCAAGCGTCTATTTCGTTTAAGATGCTGGCTTCTTCATTCAGTTTGTTCTCTTTCTGCGGGTTCTCGAGTCCTTGTTCGAGCCCCCTGTCTTGCAAGACGCCGCGCCCCTGCGGACCAGTCTTGCCGCTAGTGTCGGTTTGTATTGGCGGTTCTGCCCGTCTTCCGCACAACCCCCTTAGCTACACGGCATCGTCAGGCCGCAAGCCCGGCGCGTGTCCCTGAACCTATGGAGGCAAAAGCCAATGCGTTTCACCCCCGTCAAGACCCTGGCCGCCGTGGCCGTCTTGTGCGCCTTCGCCGGCACGGCCCAAGCCGCCGATGCGCCGCAGTGCGAACTCAAGCGTCCTGTCAATTTCGGCGCCATGAACTGGGAATCCAATCTGGTCCTGGTCGATGTCGAACGATTCATCATGGAAAAGGGCTACGGTTGCAAGACCGAGACCCAGCCCACCGAAACCCTGCCCGCCCTGGCCGCGCTGGAGCGCGGCGACCTCGACATCAACACCGAGATCTGGCTGAACAGCGTGGCCGATCCCTGGGAGCGCGCCGAAAAGACCGGCAAGGTCAAGCGCGTGGGCGAGCTCTACATGGGCGGCGAAGCCTGGTATATCCCGCGTTACACGGCCGAGCGCCTGCCCGAGCTGAAGTCAGCGGCCGACCTGCCCAAGTTCAAGGACCAGTTCAAGGATCCCGAAGAGCCCGGCAAGGGCCGCTTCTACGGCTGCCCGGCGGGCTGGGGCTGCGAAGTGACCAGCACCAACCTGTTCCACGCGCTCAAGCTGGATGATTCCTACACCCTGTACTCGCCCGGCACGGGCGCGGCGCAGAAGGCGGCCCTGATGTCGGCCTACAAGCGCAAGCAGAACGTGGTCTTCTACTACTGGTCGCCCACGCCGCTGGTCGGCGCGATGGACCTGGTCAAGCTCGACATGCCGCCTTACGACGCGGAAAAGCACAAGTGCCTGACGTCGCCCAAGTGCGCCAAGCCCGAGCCCAGCGCCTATCCCGACAATCCCGTCTTCACCGCCGTGAACGCCAAGTTCGCGGAGCAGGCGCCCACGCTGACCGAGTTCCTGTCCAAGGTGTCGGTGCCGCTGCCGGTCATGAATGAAACCCTGGCCCACATGGAAGAATCCGGCGACGAATCCGCCGCCGTGGCCAAGTGGTTCCTGAAGAACCATCGCGACGTCTGGGCCAAGTGGGTCCCCGCCGACGTCGCCGGACGCGTGCAGAGCGCGCTCTAGCCATCCCGCGATCGCGGCGGCGTCCATGGCGGCGCCGCCGCGCTTTGTGTTGTCCCCTCAATGCCGTTCCCGGGCGCTGCCCCGGCCGGACGGCCAGCCCGGTCGGACTTTTTCCCCTTGGGACGTCCCCAAGGGGAAAAGGCCCCGCCGGCAGATCCCGGCCCGCAACGCGGGCAGGGCGCGGGCCTGTCCCGCGCCAAGCTGTACGCGCATCGCCGCCTGCGGCGCGGTCTGGTCCGCCAGGCCGCGCCCGAGGCGCAAGCGCCGAAACGGAGCCTAGAACATGTTTCCTGAAATCATTCCCGCCCGACAGGTGCGGGCGGCGATCGACGGTTTTGTCGATCACCTGGTGACCAATTACGCCGATACGCTGGAAAGCCTGGCGCAACCCGTGCTGCACGCGCTGGTGTGGCTGGAGCAGCTGCTGCGCAATTCGCCCTGGTGGGCGGTGGTGGCGGCGACGGTGGTCCTTGCCTGGCTGGTCAGCCGCCGCATCGGGCTGAGCCTGGCCATGGGCGCGCTGCTGTGCGTGATCGGCGTGCTGGGCATGTGGGACGCCGGCATGCAGACGCTGGCGCTGATGATCATGGCCGCCGGCCTGTCGGTGCTGATCGGCATTCCACTGGGCGTGCTGATGGCGCGCGTGAACTGGCTGCGCTCGGTCATGCTGCCGGTGCTGGACGTGATGCAGACCATGCCCAGCTTCGTCTACCTGATTCCCGTGGTGATGCTGTTCGGCCTGGGCAAGATCCCCGCCATCATCGCCACCGTCATCTACGCCGTGCCGCCGCTGATCCGCCTGACCGACCTGGGCATCCGCCTGGTCGACCGCGAGGTGCTGGAAGCCTCGCGCGCCTTCGGCGCCAATCCGCGCCAGCAGCTCTTCGGCGTGCAATTGCCGCTGGCCCTGCCCAACATCATGGCCGGCATCAACCAGACCACGATGATGGCCCTGTCGATGGTGGTCATCGCGTCGATGATCGGCGCGCGCGGGCTGGGCTATGAGGTGCTGCTCGGCATCAACCGCCTGGAAGTCGGCCGTGGCCTGCTGGCCGGTCTGGGCATCGTGGTGCTGGCCGTGCTGTTCGACCGCATCACCCAATCCTATGGACAGCGCATGCGCAAGGGAGGCCAGCGATGAGCAAGATCGAAGTCAAGAGCATCTACAAGGTATTCGGGCCGCATCCCGCTAAATGGCTGCAGGCCGCCCAGGGCGGCATGAGCAAGGAGGAGCTGCTGGCCAAGAGCGGCCACACGCTGGGCCTGCGCGACATCAGCCTGTCCATCGACGAAGGCAGCATCTACGTCATCATGGGCCTGTCCGGCTCGGGTAAATCCACGCTGATCCGCCACTTCAACCGCCTGATCGAGCCCAGCGCCGGCCAGATCCTGGTCGACGGCGTGGACGTGGTCAGCCTGAACAAGCGCGACCTGGAGACCTTTCGTCAGAAGAAGATGAGCATGGTGTTCCAGCGCTTCGGCCTGTTCCCGCACCGCACGGTGCTGGAGAACGCCGCCTATGGCCTGGCGGTGCAGGGCGTGGGCCGCGCCGAGCGCGAGCGCCGGGCGCGCGACTGGCTGGAACAGGTTGGCCTGTCGGGTTTCGAACAGCAGTATCCGCACCAGCTGTCCGGCGGCATGCAGCAGCGCGTGGGCCTGGCGCGCGCGCTGGCCACCGACGCCGAGATCCTGCTGATGGACGAGGCCTTTTCCGCGCTGGATCCGCTGATCCGCCGCGAGATGCAGGACCAGCTGCTGCAATTGCAGGCCAAGCTGAACAAGACCATCGTGTTCATCACGCATGACCTGGACGAGGCGTTGCGCCTGGGCAATCGCATCGCCATCCTCAAGGACGGCGAGCTGGTGCAGGAGGGCACGCCGGAAGACATCCTGCTGAACCCGGCCAACGACTATGTGCAGTCCTTCCTGCAGGACGTGAACCGCACCAAGGTGCTCAACGCCACGCACGCGGTCAACCCGGCCCGGCTGACCTTGACCATGCGTTCGCGTCCGGCGCACGCGCTGGAACGGATGCGCGCCATGAACTATGAATACGCGCCGGTGCTGGACGGCAAGCGCCTGGCCGGCGTGCTGACCGCCGAGGCGGCGTTGCGCGCGGGCCAGGAGGGCGCGCGCGACGTGTCGCGCTACGTCGAGGAACTGGCGTCGGTGCCCGCGACCGCGGGCCTGGGCGAGGTGCTGGCGCAGCTGGTGCACAGCGATCAGCCGGTGGCCGTGACCGGCGAGGACGACGAGTTCATCGGCATGCTGTCGCGCAAGAAGGTGGTGGAGCTGGTGACGCCGGCCCTGTCCGAGACGGCGCCGGCGGAAGGCGCCGAGGCCGCGCCGGACCTGCCGCAGCCGGAGGGCGGCGCAGAGGTCCAGGCCGGCCCGGAGCGGCGCGACGAGGCTGCCTGACGCCCCTCCGGCGCGCCATCCGGCCAGCCTTCCACGCTGCGCGAGCCGGCGCGACGGTCAGTCCGGGCAAGGCCCTGGCTCCATCCATGATGGGCCAGGGCCTTTCGCATGCGGGCGCGCCATGGCTATGATGGCTGTCGCCGCGCAACCCAGCGACGCGCGGCGACCACCTTCTCATTCATCCCGTCCGCTGTGGAACTCCGTCATGCCCATCCTGAACATTCAGATCCTGCAAGGCCACGCGGCCGCCGAAAAATCCGGGCTGCTGCGCGCGGCCTCCGAGGCCGTCGTCCAGAGCATCGCCGCGCCGCTGTCCAGCGTGCGTATCGTGCTGCATGAGGTGCCCGCCGGGCACGTGATCGTGGCCGGCGAGATCGGCAAGCGCATGGCGCAGGTGGACGTGGCGCTGATCGAGGGCCGCGACGAGGCCAAGAAGGCGGCGCTGATCGCGGCGCTGAACCAGGCGGTGTGCGGCGCCATCGGCATTTCCGGCGAAGACGTGCGGGTGCTGATCCGCGACGTGCCCAAGACCGACATGGGCGTGGCCAACGGCCTTTCCGCCAAGGCGGCCGGCCGCTAGCGTGTGGGACTGTCCCGGCCCGCCTGGCGCGGGCCGGCCGGCATTCTTTCCGTCCCTTGATCTGGAACGGATATCGGCCGCCGGCGCGTCGGCAAGCGAGCCGGCCGCGCGGGTATGATGGCCGGAACAACCAGGAGGAATCACCATGAATGAAGTCATCGTCGCGTCCGCCGTCCGCACCGCCATCGGCGATTTCGGCGGCGCGCTCAAGGACGTGCCGCCATGCGACCTGGGCGCCACCGTCATCAAGGCCGCGCTGGAGCGCGCGGCGGTCAAGGGCGACGAAGTCGGCCATGTGGCCGTGGGCCACGTCATCAATACCGAGCCGCGCGACATGTATCTGTCGCGCGTGGCCGCCATCAACGCCGGCATCGCCAAGGAAACCCCGGCCTTCAACGTCAACCGCCTGTGCGGCTCGGGCCTGCAGGCCATCGTCTCGGCGGCGCAGACCATCATGCTGGGCGACGCCGAGATCGCGGTGGGCGCCGGCGCCGAGAGCATGAGCCGCGCGCCGTACATCGCGCCGGCGCAGCGCTGGGGCGCGCGCATGGGCGACAGCGTCATGCTGGACATGATGACCGGCGCGCTGTCCGATCCCTTCGGCCGCATGCACATGGGCGTCACCGCCGAGAACGTGGCGGCCAAGTTCGGCATCAGCCGCCAGGACCAGGATGCACTGGCCGCCGAATCGCACCGCCGCGCGGCCGCCGCGATCGAGGCCGGCCATTTCCGCGACCAGATCGTGCCGGTGACGCTGAAGTCGCGCAAGGGCGACATCGTCTTCGACACCGACGAGCACGTGCGCCGCGACGTCACGGCCGACAGCCTGGCCGGTCTGAAGCCGGTGTTCCAGAAGGAAAACGGCACCGTCACGGCCGGCAACGCCTCGGGCCTGAATGACGGTGCCGGCGCGGTCATCCTGATGAACGCCTCGGTCGCCGCCAAGCGCGGCGTCAAGCCGCTGGCCCGGCTGGTGGCCTACGCCCATGCCGGCGTCGATCCCAACATCATGGGCATCGGCCCCGTGCCGGCCACGCAGGCCGCGCTCAAGCGCGCCGGCCTGACGGTGGACCAGCTTGACGTGATCGAGGCCAACGAGGCCTTCGCGGCCCAGGCCTGCGCCGTGTCGCGCGAGCTGAAGCTGGACCCGGCCAAGGTCAACCCCAACGGCAGCGGCATCGGCCTGGGCCACCCCATCGGCGCCACCGGCGCCATCATCACCGTCAAGGCGCTGCACGAACTGCAACGCGTGGGCGGCCGCTACGCGCTGGTGACCATGTGCATCGGCGGCGGCCAGGGCATCGCCGCGATCTTCGAACGCATCTGAGCCCCCCACGGCGCACCAACCGTTGAACGGACGCGGCCCACCAGGCGGGAAAGGAACGCGTCCGACAAGCGGAGGGCCCCTATGAAAACGGGTGCCCCTCATCGGGACGCCGCGGATCCGGCTCCGCCGGTCCGCAGGCGTGCCCCCTTGAGGGGGAGGCGCGCAAGCGCCTCGGGGGTGGGCCATCTCTCCGGTCCGTAGGCATGCCCCTGGGGGAGGCGCGCAGCGCTTCGGGGGGGGCTCCACCCTCTACAATCGCGGCCATGCGCAGATCTTCTTCTCCCTCAGAATTCGACCAGCCCACGCTTTCCGAATCGGATGGCGTGCGCTACCTCCATTTCAATACCGAATGGGTGCAGGGCGCCATGCGCGTCAAGAACCCGGCCGAGCTGGTGCTGGAATACACCGGCCAGATGATGGCCTGGCTGCTGTTCCTGGAACCGCCCAAGGAAGAGGCCATCGGCATGCTGGGCCTGGGCGCCGGCTCGCTGGCGCGCTTCTGCGCCAAGCACACGCGCAGCCCGCTGCTGGCGGTGGAATGGAACCCGGCCGTCACCGCCGCCGGCCACATGTTCTTCCGCCTGCCCGGCCAGAACCGGCTGCAGGTCGAGCATGCCGACGCCGGTGCCTGGGTGGCCGATCCGCTGAACGCCGGGCGCTGCCCGGTGCTGATGGTGGACCTGTACGACGCCCAGGCCCAGGGGCCGGTGCGTGACAGCGTCAAGTTTTACCGCGACTGCCGGCGTGTGCTGGGCGAGGTCGGCGTGCTGGCGGTCAACCTGTTCGGCCGCCACGAGAGTTTCGGCAAGAACATCGACAACCTGTCCAAGGCCTTCGACGACCGCGTGATACTGCTGCCCGAGATCGACGCGGGCAACCAGATCGTGCTGGCCTTCTCGGGGCCGCGCCTGGCCGTCACTCCGGCCGAGCTGCTGGGCCGCGCGGCCATCGTCGAGGCGCGCTACGGCCTGCCGGCGCGCCGCTGGGCGCGGGCGTTGACGGCGCACGCCGTGGACGGGGTTCTGCACCTGTAGGACGCGTCCGAGCCGCTATCGCGCCGGCAGCGATCCTGCCGGGGCGGGGCGCTGCCCGGGCCAGTCCACGGGAACGCATCCTTTCCCCTCATTCAGGGTTGTCCCGGGGGCGGGCGGGGCTTTACCGGCCCCGCGCCGGGGTCTACTATGTCCGTGTTCATAATTATGAATTACGGCGCAGTCCAGGCCGTCCGACCATGACCGCTCCCATCGTCCGGCAAGCCTTGTACCTGGAAGTCGCGGATCGCCTGCGCGACATGATCCGCGTGCGCGCCCTGCGCAACGGCGAATGGATCGACGAGCTTCGGCTGGCCGGCGAAATGGGCATTTCCCGCACGCCGCTGCGCGAGGCCCTCAAGGTGCTGGCCACCGAAGGGCTGGTGCGGCTGGAGCCGCGCCGGGGCTGCTTCGTCAACGAGCTGTCGGCGCAAGACCTGGAAGACATCTTCCCGCTCATGGCCATGCTGGAAGGGCGCTGCGCCTTCGAGGCCGCGCGCAAGGCCGACGATGCCGAACTGGCCGCGTTGCAGCCCTTGCACGACGATCTGGCCGGACATGCCAAGGCCGGCCGCATCGACGAGTACTACCACACCAACTACCTGATCCACGAAGCCGTGCAGGCCCTGGCCGGCAATCAATGGCTGGTGGACATGGTGGGACAACTGCGCAAGGTGCTGAGCCTGTCGCGCCATCGCAGCCTGTCCTGGCCGGGGCGCATCGAGGAATCCTGCGCCGAGCACCTGGCCATCTACGCGGCGCTCAAGGCGCGCGATGCCCAGGGCGCCGAGGCGCTTGCCCGCAATCATTTGATGCGCCAGCTGGAAGTGCTGCGCGCCCTGGCGCTGGCCGAGACCGCCGGCGCCTCCGATCCGTCCGGCCCCATCGTCATGGAGGAACCTGCCCATGTCCGCACCCGAATCGCTCGCGCGCGTCGCGCGCACGCCTGAGTCCGATACCGGATTGCACGAAGAGGCCGCCAATGACGCCGCCGATGGCCTGATCGCGCGCCTGGGCCGCCTGTGGGAACGCGGCCGGTTGCCCAGCGAATCCGAAGTCCGCCGCTTGTTCGAGGCGCGGCTCACCGACGTGGCGGCCAACAAGCTGGCGCGGCGCTGGGTCGAGCTTTACACCGCCGCGGCCGGCAAGGAACGCCGCCTGATGCTGTCGGCGCTGGCCCAGGTGCGCGCCACCTATGCCGGCGACGGCGGTGAGGGCGTGCGCTTCTTCAAGCGCCTGAACGCCCAGTCGCAGGGCTTGCGCTTCCTGGTGGACCTGCGCGCTGACATGCTGCGCTGGCGCAAGCAGGTGGCGGGCCTGCAGGGGCTGGACAAGGAACTGGAAGGGCTGCTGTCGGCCTGGTTCGACGTGGGCCTGCTGGAGTTGCGTCCGCTGACCTGGGACTCGCCCGCCTCGCTGCTGGAGAAACTGATTCTTTACGAAGCCGTCCACGAGATCACCTCGTGGGACGACCTGCGCCACCGCGTCGCGCCCGACCGCCGCTGCTATGCCTATTTCCATCCGCAGATGCCGGGCGTGCCGCTGATCTTCGTCGAAGTGGCCTTCGCCGGGCAGATGGCCGGCAATGTGCAGGCGCTGCTGGACAGCTCCGCGCCGCCGCAGGACCTGGACAAGGCGCGCTGGGCGATCTTCTATTCCATCTCCAACACGCAGCCCGGCCTGAAAGGCATCAGCTTCGGCAATTTCCTGCTCAAGCGCGTGGTCGAGCAGCTGCTGCAGGAATTGCCCAAGCTCAAGTCCTTCGCCACGCTGTCGCCGATCCCCGGTTTCTCGGACTGGCTGGGCAAGCTGGAAGCCAAGGCGGTGCAGGGCATCTTGCGCGACGGCAAGGGACGCGAGCGCGACGGCGGCCATGACGGCCAGCGCTGGGTCGCGCACCTGTCGCGCGCGGCCGCGGGCAAGGCGCCGGAGGCGCTGCGGCGCGCCGGCTTCCGACTGGCGGCGCACTACCTGCAATCCATGAAGAACGGCGCGCCGCTGGACGCGGTGGCGCGTTTCCACCTGGGCAATGGCGCTCGCATCGAGCGCCTGAACTGGGCCGCGGACACCTCGGCCAAGGGCCTGAAGCAGTCCTGCGGGCTGATGGTGAACTACCTGTACGAGCTGGACGAGCTGGATGACAACCTGGCGCGGCTGGGCGAGGGCAAGCCGCAGGTCAGCCGGGGCGTCAGCCGCGCGGGCTGAGGCGGCGCGGCGACAGCGGTGACGCCGGGGCGACTAGGCAAGCACGACCGTGCAAGAACAAGAGGCAAGCTCCAGGACGGAGCGGACATGAGGGGCGGACGGACATGAGCGCAGGGCAGGGCGGCCGCGTGCGGCTGGAAATCGACGGCCATCTGGCCTGGGTCACGCTGTCCCATCCGGGGCGGCTCAACGCCATCACCGTGGGCATGTGGGGCGAGCTGCGCGCGGTGTTCGACCAGCTGGCGGCCGACAATGCGCTGCGCTGCGTGATCGTGCGCGGCGAGGGCGGCAACTTCGCCGCCGGCGCCGACATCCGCGAGTTCCCCGCCGAGCGCGCCGACATGGCCGGCGTGCAGCGCTATCACCGCGAGGTGCTGGCGCCGGCGCTGGCGGCCGTGGCCGCCTGCCCGCATCCGGTCGTGGCCCAGATCGAGGGCGTGTGCGTGGGAGGCGGACTGGAGATCGCCAGCCAGTGCGACCTGCGGATCGCCGGCGCGTCCGCGCGTTTCGGCGTGCCGATCAACCGCCTGGGTTTTCCGATGGCGCCCGACGAGATGCGCGGCCTGATCGCGCTGGCGGGCCGCGCGGCCGCGCTGGCCATTTTGCTGGAAGGCCGCGTGTTCGGCGCCGACGAGGCGCGCGCCATGGGTCTGCTGACCCGCGTGGTCGACGATGCCCAGGTGGCGGCTGAGGCCCGCCGCAGCGCCGAGCGTATCGCCCAGGGCGCGCCGCTGGCCGCCCGCATCAACAAGCGCCTGTCGCGCAGGCTGGCCGAAGGCGGCCCGCTGAGCGAAGACGAATACCGCGATTATTTTTCCTACGCCGAGAGCCGCGACCACCAGGAAGGCGTGCGCGCCTTCCTGGCCGGCGAGGACCCCACCTTTACCGGAGACTAGACAAGGTGAGCAACGCCAATCTGTACGCAGTCCTGCAAGGCGGCTTCCCCGCCGATCGCAGCAAGGTCGCGCTGGAGACGCCCGACCTGCAATACACCTGGGACGATATCGACCGCGCCACCGCCTGCATGGCCAACCTGCTGGCCTCGCTCCGGCTGCCCGAGGGTTCGCGCGTGGCGGTGCAGGCCGAGAAGTCGCCCGAGGCGCTGCTGCTGTACCTGGCCACGCTGCGCGCGGGCCTGGTCTACCTGCCGCTGAACACCGCCTACCGCGAGGCCGAGATCGAATATTTCCTGGAAAACGCCGAGCCCGCCGTGGTGGTGTGTTCCAGCAAGAACCGCGAGTGGGTCCAGCGCGCCGCCGACAAGGCCGGCTGCGCCCATGTCTACACGCTGGATGACGACCGCAGCGGCACGCTGCTGGACGCGGCCGGCGGCCTGTCGCAGCGTTTCGAGACCGTGGCGCGGCGGGAGGACGACCTGGCCGCCATCCTGTACACGTCCGGCACCACCGGCCGCAGCAAGGGCGCCATGCTGTCGCACGGCAACCTCGCGTCCAACGCGCGCGTGCTGCACCAGTACTGGGGCTGGCGCGCCGACGACGTGCTGCTGCACATGCTGCCCATCTTCCACGTGCACGGCCTGTTCGTGGCCTCGCATGGCGCGTTGCTGGCCGGCGCGCGCATGATCTGGCTGCCCAAGCTCGACATCGAGCAGGCGCTGCGCTATTTGCCGCGCAGCACGGTGATGATGGGCGTGCCGACCTACTACGTGCGCCTGCTTGCCGATGCGCGCTTCGACCGCAAGGTCTGCGCCAAGATGCGCCTCTTCATCTCCGGCTCCGCGCCGCTGCTGGCCGAGACCTTCGCCGATTTCAAGCAGCGCAGCGGCCACGCGATCCTGGAGCGCTACGGCATGAGCGAAACGGTCATGCTGACCTCCAACCCCTACGCGCCGGGCGACGGCGAGCGCCTGGCCGGCACGGTCGGACGGGCGCTGCCGGGCGTGCAGGTGCGGGTGGTGGACGACGCCGGCCTGGCGCTGGCGCCGGGCGAGATCGGCAACGTGCAGGTGCGCGGTCCGAATGTGTTCTCGGGCTACTGGCGCATGCCGGAAAAGACGCGCGAGGAATTCACCGCCGACGGCTGGTTCAAGACCGGCGACGTGGGCCGCTGGGGCGGCGAATCGGCCGGGCGCGACGTGCCGGCCGATTACCTGTCCATCGTCGGACGCAGCAAGGACCTGATCATCTCCGGCGGCTTCAACGTCTATCCGAAAGAGATCGAGACGCTGATCGACGACATGCCCGGCGTGGCCGAATCCGCCGTCATCGGCGTGCCGCACGCGGACTTCGGCGAGGCCGTGGTCGCGGTGGTCGTGCCCAAGGCGGGCGCGGCGCTGGACGCCGACGCCATGCAGGCCGAACTTAAGGCGCGCATCGCCAACTTCAAGGTGCCCAAGCGCCTGCACGTGGTCGACGAACTGCCGCGCAACGCCATGGGCAAGGTGCAGAAGAACGTGCTGCGCGAAACCTACAAGGCGCTCTGACCCGCAACGCCGTGATGGCGCCGGCCCGCCCGGCCGGCGCCTTTTTTCCAAGGAGCCTCATCCGCCCACCAGCCCTCATCCCACCCGCAGCTTTCCAATAATTCCCAAGTACTAGAAAGAAGAACGAGACGGGATGCGGAACCTCCGCGCCGTCCGCACGCTGCATGCCAGAGGAGACAATATGAAGACCCGCAAGACTGCGGCGGCCCTGTTCGCCGCCGCCGCGCTGATGGCCGGCGGCCAGGCCGCCGCGCAATGGCCCGAACGCCCCGTGACGCTGATCGTGCCGTTCCCGGCAGGCGGCGGCACCGACACCTTCGCCCGGCCGCTGGCCCAGCAACTGACCCAACAGCTCGGTCATTCGGTCGTGATCGACAACAAGGGCGGCGCCGGCGGCACCGTGGGCGCCGGCGTGGCGGCCAAGGCCCGGCCGGACGGCTACACCTTCTTCATGGGCGGCGCCCATCACGCGCTGGCGCCGTCGCTCTACAAGAGCCTGAACTACAACATTCAGAAGGACTTCGTGCCGGTCGCGCTGGTGGCGCAGCCGCCGCAGGTGGTGGTGATCAACGCCAGCAAGCTGCCGGTCAAGACGCTGCAGGAATTCATCGACTACGCGAAGAAGCGCCCCGGCGACATCAACTTCGGCACGGCGGGCAAGGGCAGCACGCACCACCTGGCCGGCGAGCTGTTCGCCATGCAGACAGGCATCAAGCTGGTGGACGTGCCCTACCAGGGCGCGGGGCCGATGCTGTCGGCGTTGATCGGCGGGCAGGTCGATCTGGCGTTCGATGGACTGGGCTCGTCGTCCAACCATATCCGTTCGGGCACCATCAAGCCGCTGGCCGTGGCCGCGTCCGAGCGTTCGCCGTCGCTGCCGGACGTGCCGACCGCCGCCGAGGCCGGCGTGCCGAACTACGTGGTGTCCACCTGGTACGCGATCTGGGCGCCGGCCGGCACGCCCAAGGAGGCCGTGGACCGCATGACGGCGGAGATCACCAAGGCCCTGAACACACCCAAGATCAAGGAGATCTGGACCAGCAACGGCTCGGCCATTCCGGGCATGACGGGCGCCGATTTCGGCCAGTTCGTCGACAGCGAGGTCGCGCGCTGGGCCAAGGTGGTGCGGGATTCCGGCGTGCAGCTGGACTGAAGTCGCGCCAGGGCGGGCTGGATTGGATTATTATTGATAATTATTATCATTAATATATCTCGAGTCCGGTCCGTCGAATGGCCATGAATCAAAGCGGTTCCCCCGCGCCTGTCGAAGGGCTCTATATCCAGCATCACTCCTGGCTGCGCGATTGGCTGCGCAAGAAGACGGGCTGCCCGTTCGATGCCGCGGACCTGGCCCACGACACCTTTCTGAAAGTGCTGTTGCGCGCCGGCGAGGCCCATGCCTGCCGCGAGCCTCGCGCCTATCTGGTGACGATCGCGCATGGTTTGATGGTCAATCTGTTTCGCCGCCGTGACATCGAACGCGCCTATCTGGACGCGCTGCGTGCCTGCGAGGCCGGGCAGGCGCCATCGCCGGAACGCCGCGCCCTGGCGCTGGAAGCCCTGGTCGAAATCGATCGCCTGCTCGACGGACTGCCCGGCAAGGTGCGCAAGGCGTTCCTGCTGGCCCAGCTGGAAGGGCTGCGCCATGCCGAGATCGCCGATCGGATGCAGGTCTCGGTGAGTTCCGTGCGGCAGTACCTGGCCCGCGCCATGCAGCATTGCCTGGCGGCCTGGTGAGCGCGCGCGCGATGGCGGAGCCCGCCTTGCCCGAGTCGGTGATACGCGCGGCCAGCGAGTGGTTCGTGCGGCTGGGCGCGGAGGAGGCCGGCGCGGCCGACGAGGCCGCGTGGCGCGATTGGCTCGCGGCCGACGCGCGGCATCGTCGGGCCTGGGAGAGGGTGGAGGCGCTGGGCCGCCAGTTCGGCCAGGTGCAAGCGCGGGCCGGCCTGGCCGCGCTGGAACGGCCTGCCTCCGGCGGCCGCCGCCGCGCCTTGAAAATCCTCTCGCTGGCGGCAGGCACGGGCGGCCTGACCGCGGCGGGCCTGCCGTGGCGTGCCTGGACCTCGGACCTGTCCGCCGGTATCGGCCAGACGCGCGTCGCCACGCTGGACGACGGCAGCCTGCTCACGCTCAATACCGGCAGCGCGGCCGACGTGCGCTTCAGCGACGCGTTGCGCCTGATCGTGCTGCGCCAGGGCGAGCTGCATATCGCCACGCACCGGGACGCGATGACGCCTGCCCGGCCCCTGGCCGTGGACACGCCGATGGGTCGCGTGCTCGCGTTGGGCACCCGCTACTCGGTGCGCCTGCACGACGACCGCGTCCGGGTGGTGGTGAATGACGGCGCGGTGCGGATCGAGCCCGCCGCCGCCGGCGCGGCGGGCGCGTGTCGGCTGGAGGCGGGCGAGGGCGCCTGGTTCGACGCGCGCGCGGCGCGGCCGTCCGGACCCGCGATGCACGAAGACGCCTGGCTTCAAGGGGCGCTATATGCCGACAACATGCGTCTGGACGCGTTCATCGCGGAACTGGGGCGCTACCGGCGCGGCCGGCTGGCCTGCGATCCGGCCGTGGCGGGTCTGCGCATTTCGGGATCCTTCCCCCTGGCGGACACCGATCGCGCGCTGGCCGCTGTCGAGCGCGCCTTGCCGGTGCAGGTGCTGCGCTATACCCGCTATTGGGTCGTGCTGCGCGGCAGAGCCTGAAAAACACAGGCCGGACTGTCACTTTTGCGTTTTCGATTGGCATACGGGTGAAGCCTCGATTTTCTTCGCCTGGAACCCAACGATATGTCCTTGCCTTCCGCTCCCTTCCGTCCGCGCGTCTTGCGCATGAAAACCGGCGTCGCGCTGGTCATGGCGGCATTGGCCGGCGCCGCGCTGGCGGCCGGCCAGGCCCATGCACAGACGCCCGCGACCGCCGCGCCGCGCGTCCGGGTCAATGTGCCGGCTGGCCCGCTGGGCGCGGCGCTGGCCGGCTTCGCGCGGCAGGCCCAGGTACTGCTGTCGTTCGATCCCGCCCTGGCTGATGGCCTGCAGAGCCCCGGCCTGCAGGGCAGCCATGGCGTGCAGGAGGGGTTTGACGCATTGCTGGCCGGCACCTCCTTGCAGGCGCATCGCCGCGCGGACGGTGATTTCGAACTGCGGCGCGCCGGCGCCGAGGCCGCGCAATTGGCGCCGGTGGTGGTGCTGGGAGCGGGAGCGACGACCGAAGGCTCGGGCCTGTATACCGCCGACTGGATGCGGTCCGCCAACGGCCTGGTGCTGTCGCAGCGCGATACGCCGCAGTCGACCAGCGTCATCACCCGGCAGCAGATGGACGACCGCGCCATCGGCAGCGTGCGCGACGTCATGGAGAACGCCACCGGCATGAACGTGCAGCAGGCCGAATCTGAGCGCCTGACCTATTACTCGCGCGGCTTTTCCATGGATACCTTTCAGTTCGACGGCGTGGTCAAGCCCTTGAACAGCCTGTACCAGTTCGGCGAAGGCAACCTGGATCCGGCCATCTATGACCACGTGGAGATCATCCGTGGCGCCACTGGCCTGATGAGCGGCACGGGCAATCCCGGCGGTTCGGTCAATTTCATCCGCAAGCGTCCGACGCGTGAATTCCACGGAGAGGCCAAGGTCTCTGCCGGCAGCCATGACACGTATCGGGGCGAGATCGACCTGTCGACGCCGTTCAACGCCTCCGGCTCTGTGCGGGGGCGCCTGGTCGGCGCGAAAGAGCGCCGTGGCGACACGATGGATCTCTACAGCAAGAAGCGGGACGTGCTGTATGGCATCGTCGAGGCCGATATCGGCGAGTCGACGACGATCAGCGCGGGCGGTTCGGTGCAGCGCTCGCGTCCGCGCGGCATCAGCTGGGGCGGCCTGCCGGCGCTGGACGCCTCGGGCAAGCCGATCGACTGGCCCAAGGGCCAGGCCATGGGCGCGAAGTGGTCGCGCTGGGACACGGATTCCCATGAATACTTCGCCCAGATCGAGCACGGTTTTTCCAATGGCTGGAACGCGCGCCTGTCGTACACCCGGCTGGAGAACACCTTCGATGCGCCGCTGCTGTTCACCTCGGACGTGCCGGTGACGTTGAACGGGTTCTCCAAGCCGCCGCTGCTGCGCAAGTTCAAGGGCGGCAGCGACCAGGACGTGTATGGCGGATCGATGGACGGCGCGTTCGATGCGCTGGGCCGCAAGCACCAGTTCAACCTGGGTTTCTCGCATTCGATCATCAAGGCGTGGAACCAGAGCTGGGACACGTCGGACCAGGCCGGCTACCCGATACCGGACGTGAAGGACTGGACCGGCGACTGGCCCGCGCCGCGCTGGGACATCCTGGCGCTGTCGCAGACCCACCGTGACGAGCAGACGGGCATCTACGGCACCTTGCGCCTGCAGCTGGCCGATCGCCTGCACCTGCTGGCCGGGGCGCGCTGGACCCGCTGGCAGTCCAGCGAGACCAGCGGCGGCGTGGCGGGCTACACGCATACCTATTCCGAGGTCACGCCGTATCTGGGCGCCACGTATGACCTGGACGATACCTACACCGCTTACGCCAGCTACACCAACATCTTCCTGCCGCAGATGGTCAAGACCCGCAGCTGGGACATGGCCGGTCCGGCCTATGGCCACAACTACGAGGCGGGCATCAAGGCCGCCTATCTGGATGGGCGGCTGAACGCGTCGCTCGCGGTGTTCCAGACGGACCAGAAGGATGTGGCCGAGTACGGCGGCTTCGATCCGGTGCATGACGACGGCTGGTACTACATCCTGGAAGGCACGCGCACGCGCGGCTTCGAGGCCGAGCTGGCCGGCGAGGTGACTCCGGGCTGGAACGTGTTCCTGGGCTATACCTACCGGCAGTCCAAGGACAACGAGGGCAGGAAGGTGCAGACCACGCAGCCGGAGCAACTGCTCAAGGCCAGCACGGCCTATCGCCTGCCCGGCAGCTGGAACAAGCTGACCGTCGGTGGCGGCGTGCGCTGGCAGAGTCGCACCAGCGCGCAGACCTATTACGGTCTGCAGGCGGGCGACATCGTGCAGAAGCCCTATGCCTTGTTCGACTTGATGGCGCAGTACGACTTCAGCGACAAGACCCGGCTGCAGTTGAATATCCGCAATCTGGCCGACAAGAAGTACTACCGGTCCATGGGCTTCTACAACTCCGTGTTCTACGGCGAAGGCAGGACCGCGATGCTGACGCTCAGCCAGCGCTTCTAGCGTGTCCGGCGTTCAGACGCGCCAGTCGCTGGCCCGGCTGAGCTTGGCGAGCTGGTCGCGGCTGAGCGTCAGGCTGGCGGCCTTGACCAGTTCGTCGAGTTGTTCCAGCGAGGTGGCGCTGACGATGGGCGAGGTGATGCCGGGCTGCGCGATCTGCCAGGCCAGCGCGGCCTGGGCCGGCGTGCAGTTCGCGTCCTCGGCCACTTCGTCCAGCGCCTTCAGGATGCGCAGGCCGCGCTCGTTCAGATAGGTGTCGACGATCTTGCGGCCGCGCACGCTCTTGCCCGCGTCGACGGCGCTGCGGTATTTGCCGCTGAGAAAGCCGCTGGCCAGCGCGAAATAGTTGATTACGCCCATGTCCTGCGCCCGCACCAGCGATTGCAGGCCGGACTCGAAGCCCTCGCGCTTGTACAGGTTGTATTCAGGCTGCACGCTTTCGTAGCGCGGCAGGTTGTGGCGCTCGCTGGCGATCAGGGCCTCGGACAGGCGCACGGACGTGTAGTTGGACGCGCCGATGGCGCGCACCTTGCCCGCTTCCATCAGCCGGGCGTAGGCGCCCAGCGTGTCGGTCAGCGGCGTGTCGGGGTCGTCCTGGTGCGACTGGTACAGGTCCACGTAGTCCGTCTGCAGCCGTGACAGCGAGGCTTCCAGCGACTGGCGGATGTAGGCGGGCGCCAGCCCCTTGCGGCCGGGCCCCATTTCCATGCCGACCTTGGTGGCGATCAGCACCTGGCTGCGCCGGCCCGAGCGCTTGATCCACTTGCCGATCAGGGTTTCGGATTCGCCGCCCTGGTTGCCCGGCGCCCAGCGCGAATACACGTCGGCGGTGTCGATGAAGTTCAGTCCGGCGTCGACCATGGCGTCCAGCAGGGAACAGGCGCCGGCCTCGTCGACGGTCCAGCCGAAGACATTGCCGCCGAAGGTCAGGGGAGGGATCTGCAGGCCGGAACGGCCCAGCGCGCGCTTGATCATGATGAGGCCCTCTGTGTTGCCGCCGGGGGCGGCCGGACGACCGTCCCGATTGTCCAGTGTATCGGGAATGGGGCGGGCGGCGGCGCCGGGATCCGGGGCGCGGCGCGCGCCATGCACCCATTCAGGGATTCCCCGCAAAGGCTTTTGATCTGCGCCACGTTAGACTATACGGCTTTTACGGCCGGACGGACCTGCGGGAAGCCGCCGGGGCCGCCGTAAAGAGAACCAAGACAGCCTTGGGCGTACAGTCCAACAACGAACAATCACCGAAGGTTCAAGGAGCTTATCTATGCTGATCGGAAAAAAACATTTTCTGACGGTTGGCGCCATGGCGCTCGCGATGGCTATCGCCTCGCCCGTGTCGGCGCAGCAGAAATCGGTGGCGGTGACCGCCATCGTCGAGCACCCGGCGCTGGACGCCGTGCGTGACGGCGTGCAGGACGCCCTCAAGCAAGCCGGCTATGAGCCGGGCAAGAACCTGAAATGGCAGTATCAGAGCGCGCAGGGCAACAACGGCACCGCCGCTCAGATCGCCCGCAAGTTCGTCGGCGACAAGCCCGACGCCATCGTCGCCATCGCCACGCCGTCGGCCCAGGCCGTCGTGGCGGCCACCAAGGACGTGCCGGTCGTGTACTCGGCCGTGACCGATCCGGTCGCCGCCCAGCTGGTCGCCAGCATGGAACCCACGGGCACCAACGTCACCGGCGTGTCGGACCTGCTGGCCCTGGACAAGCAGATCGACCTGATCAAGAAGATCGTGCCCAACGCCAAGCGCGTCGGCATGGTCTACAACCCGGGCGAGGCCAACTCGGTCGTGGTGGTCAAGAAGCTGCAGGAGCTGCTGCCCAAGTACGGCATGAGCCTGGTCGAGGCGGCCGCGCCGCGCTCGGTCGACGTGGCCTCGGCCGCGCGCAGCCTGATCGGCAAGGTCGACGTCATCTACACCAACACCGACAACAACGTGGTCTCGGCCTACGAGTCGCTGGTGAAGGTCGGCAACGACGCCAAGATCCCGCTGGTCGCCTCGGACACCGACAGCGTCAAGCGCGGCGGCATCGCCGCCCTGGGCATCAACTACCGCGACCTGGGCGTGCAGACCGGCAAGGTCGTCGTGCGCATCCTGAAGGGCGAGAAGCCCGGCGCCATCGCCTCGGAAACCAGCTCCAAGCTGGAACTCTATGTGAATCCGGGCGCAGCCGCCAAGCAAGGCGTCACGCTGTCCGACGCGCTGATCAAGTCGGCCGCGGTGGTGGTGAAGTAAGCCGCCCCGCCTGAAACCCCGCGCATGCCTTGCGGCATGAGCGGGGTTTTGTTTTACCTGCCTGTCTGTCTTGCCTTCCCGTCCCGCCGCTTTCCTGTCTTGCCGCACGGCGCCTGCCGCCGGCGGGAATGCCCGCGTCGGACTCGTCCCCGCTAGAAATCCGCGCGCCCTGGGCGCACGAGCCGGCCGCCGAATCGGGCTGCCGGGGCAGGACCGTGCGCGCTTTGGCAGAAAACAGGCGAAAATCGTCGCTGGGGAAATGTTCGTTGCAAAAGCTCGGGTAAAACTTACCCCGAAACGCAAGAAGTGCGACGTTTCAACTCTTTAATATGCTCGTTTCTCATCTGATTGGATTTGACCCATGTCATTGTTTTCGTTGTTAGGCGCGTTGGAGATCGGGCTGATCTTCAGCCTGGTGGCTTTGGGCGTGTTTATCTCCTTCCGCCTGTTGCGCTTTCCGGACCTGACGGTCGACGGCAGCTTTCCGCTGGGCGGCGCGGTCTGTGCCACGCTGATCGCCGCGGGCACCGATCCCTTCCTGGCCACGATCGCGGCCACCTTCGCCGGCGCGGCCGCCGGCCTGGTGACGGGCTGGCTGAACGTCAAGCTCAAGATCATGGACCTGCTGGCGAGCATCCTGATGATGATCGCGCTGTACTCGGTCAACCTGCGCATCATGGGCAAGCCCAACGTGCCGCTGATCACCGAGCCCACCATGTTCTCCATCCTGCAGCCGGCCTGGCTGCCGGACTACGTGGCCCGTCCGCTCATCCTGGTGGTGGTCGTGATCCTGGCCAAGCTGCTGCTGGACTGGTTCTTCGCCACGCAGACCGGCCTGGCGATGCGCGCCACCGGCTCCAACGGCCGCATGGCCCGCGCGCAAGGCGTCAACACCGGCCGCATGATCCTGGGCGGCATGGCGCTGTCGAACGCGCTGGTGGCGATGGCCGGCGCGCTGTTCGCGCAGACCCAGGGCGGCTCGGACATCTCGATGGGCATCGGCACTATCGTGATCGGCCTGGCCGCGGTGATCGTGGGCGAGAGCATCCTGCCGTCGCGCAAGCTGGTCCTGGCCACGCTGGCCGTGATCATCGGCGCCATCGTCTACCGCTTCTTCATCGCGCTGGCGCTGAACAGCGACTTCATCGGCCTGAAGGCGCAGGACCTGAACCTGGTCACGGCGGTGCTGGTCACGATCGCCCTGGTCATTCCGATGCTCAAGAAAAAACTGAAGTAGAGATGGCCCACCCCCGAAGCGCTGCGCGCTTCCCCCTCAAGGGGGCACAGCTGCGGACCGGCGGAGCCGGATCTTGTGGGGACGGCCGGTGTGCGGGGGAACTATGCGCAGAATGGAGAATTGAAGAATGTTGTCCGCTAAAGATCTGAAGATCACTTTCAACGCCGGCACGCCGATCGAGACGCGCGCGCTGTGCGGACTGTCGCTGGAGATTCCGTCGGGCCAGTTCGTCACCGTCATCGGCTCGAACGGCGCCGGCAAGTCCACCTTCCTGAACGCCGTGTCGGGCGACCTGCTGGTGGATTCCGGCCGCATCGACATCGACGGCGTGGACATGACGCGCAAGCCGGTGTGGGCGCGCTCGTCCAAGGTGGCGCGCGTGTTCCAGGACCCGATGGCCGGGACCTGCGAAGACCTGACCATCGAAGAGAACATGGCGCTGGCGCAGCTGCGCGGCGACCGTCGCGGCTACAGCCGCGCGGTCAAGGCCTCGATGCGCGAAGGCTTCCGCGAGCGGCTGGCGACGCTGGGCCTGGGCCTGGAAAACCGCCTGGCCGATCGCATCGGCCTGTTGTCCGGCGGCCAGCGCCAGGCCGTCAGCCTGCTGATGGCGGCGCTGCAGCCGTCGCGCATCCTGCTGCTGGACGAGCACACCGCCGCGCTCGATCCGCGCACCGCCGATTTCGTGCTGCAGCTGACGGCGCGCATCGTCGCCGAAAGCAAGCTCACCACCATGATGGTGACGCACAGCATGCGCCAGGCGCTGGACGTGGGCGAGCGCACGGTCATGCTGCACCAGGGGCAGGTGGTGCTGGACGTGTCCGGCGACGAGCGCCGCGGCATGGACGTGCCGGACCTGCTGGCCATGTTCGAGCGCGTGCGCGGCGAGAAACTGTCGGACGACGCGTTGCTGCTGGGCTAGAAGACCGACGCTGTGGCGTCCAGCCCGCCGCCGGCCTGCACAAGGCGGGCGGCGGGTTTTTTCTTTGTCAGGCGACTTCGGGGCGCGCGCCCAGGACGCGAGCCGCCGCCGTTACCCCCCACCAGGCCGCTTCCTCGAACACCGAATAGCCCGACAGGTCGGCGTGGGCGAACAGGATCTGGCCGTCGACGTCCCGCAGCGCGGCCAGTCCGGCGTTGGACAGGCTGCCGCAATGCGGCGTGGCCATCGCATGGCCGCGCACGGTGATGTCCAGCCGGCGCGCGCGGCGCCAGAATTCCTCGCCATAGGCGGCGATCAGGTCGACGGCGGCTTCGTCGCGCAAGGCCTCGGGGCTGGCCTGGCTGAGCCAGCGGCGCGCGTCGGCGGGTTCCAGGCGACTCAGCGCATGGTAGGCGGTGAACACGCTGCGCGGCGACCGCGCCACCCGCAGCAGCTGGTGCGTGGAGACCACATAGCCCAGTCCCTGGCCCTGGTAGACCACGTTGTCCCAGGACAGCGGTTCGCCGGGCGCTTCCAGCGGATAGCCGTCCATGACGAAGTTCGACACCATCCAGGCCGCGCGCGGCGAAGCGTGCACCGCCGGGTCGTAGCCATAGGCGCGGATGTCGGGCAGCAGGCGCTGCGCCACGAACAGCGGCATGGCGCAGACGGCGCGGCGCGCCCGCAGGGCGTAGGCGCCGCCGTCATCGGTGACACAGGCGATGCGCGGGCCGGCGGGCGTTTCGCGGATGCGCGCGGCCGTTCCGGGCAGCAGCCAGCGTTCATGGCCCAGCCTGGCGCTGATCGCCGCGCGCATGCGCGCCACCAGTGTCGACAGGCCGCCCGGCCAGGTCAGCACCGCGCCCTCGGCGGCGTTGGCGGCATGGCCGTCGCGCGCGGCGAAGTAGTGCAGTCCGGCCCAGGCCGACACGGCGCCGGTGTCCGCGCCGTAGTCGTCGCGGCAGCAATAGTCCAGATACCAGCGCAGGGCTGGCGAGGTATAGCCCTCGCGCTCCAGCCATTGCCTGAAGGTGATGCCGTCCAGCGCGGTCCAGGCCGGATCGCGCGAGGACAGGGTCAGCGGGATGGCGAAGACCTTGCGTCCGTCGTTGCCGCGCCGCGTATGCAGGGCCTGCACCTGGGCCAGGAAGCGGCGGTGCTGCGCCAGGTCGGCCTCGGGCAGGCCCTGCATCGGCAGCAGGCTGTCTTCCCAGCGGCCATCGCGCAGCAGTCGTTCCTGCGGCGAATGGACCAGCGCGGTTTCGTCGTAGTAGGGCGTGTCGCCGCCGGCGTCGCGCTCGATCAGGCCGAAGTCGGCCAGCATCTCGCGCACGTGGGTCGATTCGCGCGAGGGCAGGGGCAGGTAGTGCGCGCCCGTCGGATAGTCCAGGCCGTCCTGTGCGCCGCCGGCGGCGTTGCCGGCGTATTCCGGCCCCGCCACCACGACGAAATCGGCATGGCCCTCGCGCGCCAGTTTCCAGGCGCAGGACAGGCCGGCGACGCCGGAACCCAGGATCGCCACGCCGCAGGCGCGCGCGTCCGTGGGCTCGGGCAACGCGGCGCCGTCGCGCAGCGCGTGGCCGGCCTGCATGCCGGGATAGCGGACCTGGGCCGGCGTCTCGACGATGCGCGCGCGCAGGTAGCCGGCGCCGCCGGCGATGGCGGCCGCGGCGGTCGCGCCCAGCAGGAACGCGCGGCGCTGCATCAGCGGATGACCTTGCGCCAGTCTTCGTCGAAGTAGCGCACGAGGGACTGTTCGTTCAGGCGGTTCGGCGGCATGGCCAGCGCGGGCATGTCGGCGGGGAAGTGGAACAGCTCGCGCAACGTGGCCGGGTCCAGGTAGCGCGCCGGCACGGTGATCTTGTCCGCGGGCGTGTAGTCGCGGCGCTTGCCGGCCAGGATGAAGCCCCAGTCGCCGAAGGACGGCACGTAGGCGTGGTAGGGCCAGGTGTGCAGGCCGGCTTCCTTGAGCGTGGCGTCCACGCTCCAGAACGAGCGCGGCGCGAAGTACGGCGAGGTGGACTGGATCACCATGTAGCCGTTCTCGGCCAGGTGGCGCGCCATCAGGTGGTAGACCGGCACAGAGTACAGCCGGCCCAGGCCGAAGTTGGACGGGTCGGGGAAGTCCACTACGATGTAGTCGTAGACCTCGGCATGGCTTTCCAGCCAGCGGCCGGCGTCATCGTTGATGACGGTGACGCGCGGGTCCTTGAGCGCGCCCTGGTTCAACTTGACCAGCGGCTCGGAGCGCGAGAACAGGCCCGTCATGGTCGGGTCCAGGTCCACCAGCGTGACGTGTTCGACGTTCGGGTGCTTGAGAATCTCGCGCACCGCCAGCCCGTCGCCGCCGCCCAGCACCAGTACGTTGCGGGCCCAGGGCAGGGCCAGCAGGCCGGGATGCACCAGGGCCTCGTGGTAGCGGTGCTCGTCGCGCGAGGAGAATTGCAGGTTGCCGTTGATGTACAGGCGCAGGTCGTCGTGCCAGCGCGTGACCACCAGGCGCTGGTAGGGCGTGGTCTCGGCATGGACCACGTCGTCGCCGTACAGGCCCTTTTCCGCCCAGGCCGTCATGTGGCCGGAATAGACGAAGCCCAGCGTCAACAGGCCCAGCACCACGCCGCCGCGCACCGCGCGCTCGGCGGGCCGGCGCACTTCGGCGCGGAACAGCCAGGTGGTCCACAGCGCCACGCCGGCGTTCAGCATGCCGAACAGGAAGCTGGTGCGCAGCAGGCCCAGCTTGGGCGCCAGCAGCAGCGGAAAGACCAGCGACACGGCCAGCGCGCCCAGGTAGTCGAAGGTCAGCACCCGGCTGACGATTTCGCGGAACTCCGCCTTGCGCTGATTGAACACGCGCATCACCAGCGGGATCTCCATGCCCACCATCAGGCCGATGACGAACACGCCCACGTAGAGCGCGGCGCGGAACGGCGCCGACAGCCAGGCGAACACCAGGAACAGCACGGCGGCCGATACCCCGCCCAGCAGCGCGACCAGCAGCTCCACGTCGATGAAGCGATTCAGAACGTCTTCATCTTTTACATATTTTGACAACCACGAGCCGATGCCCATGGCGAACAGATAGCAGCCGATGACCGAGGAGAACTGCAGGATCGAATCGCCCAGCAAATAGCTGGCGAGCGCGCTGCTGATGAGCTCGTAGCCCAGGCCGCAGGAGGCGACGATGAGGACCGACAGGATGAGGACGCGATCGCGCATGGAGGATCCGACAGGAAAAATGCACTCGGAGTATATCGAAGGCGCCGTATATACTTCGCGCAATTGGGGAGGAGCAACCATGCATCCTGCAGTGACCTATCTGATCTACATCGCCTCGGCGCTTGTCATGCTGGGGCTGTTCACGGTGATCTACACCGGCGTGACGCGCTACAAGGAATTCGACCTGATCCGCGAAGGCAACATCGCCGCGGCGATGTCCTACGGCGGCGCGCTGGTGGGTTTTTCGCTCACGCTCTGCTCCAGCATCGCCGTCCATGCCAGCTTCACCATGTTCCTGGTCTGGGGCCTGGCCGCGCTGGTCGTGCAGATCGTGGTCTACGTGGCGGTGGCGCAATGCGTGCGCGGCATGAATGACGCCATCCAGGAAAACAACGTCGCCATGGGCGGGCTGATGGGCGCCGTCTCGCTGGCGGCGGGCATCGTCAACGCCGCCTGCCTGACCTGATCGGGCGCGGCACCGGAATAGCAACAGGAGGACTGGCCATGAGTCTCGGTTCATTTATCCGCAAGCAATTTATCGACATCCTGCAGTGGAACGAGGATCGCGACGGCGTGCTCGCCTGGCGCCATCCGATGCAGGATTTCGAAATCCAGTACGGCGCCAGCCTGACGGTGCGCGAGTCGCAGATGGCGGTGTTCGTCAACGAAGGCAAGGTGGCCGACGTGTTCGGCCCCGGCATGTACAAGCTGACCACGCAGACGCTGCCGATCCTGACGTACCTGAAGAACTGGGACAAGCTGTTCGAGTCGCCGTTCAAGTCCGACGTGATCTTCTTCAGCACGCGCCTGCAGCTGGGCCGGCGCTGGGGCACGGCCCAGCCGGTGACGCTGCGCGACAGCGAGTTCGGCATGGTGCGCCTGCGCGCCTTCGGCGTGTACTCGTACCAGATCGCCGATCCCGGCACGTTCTACCGCGAAGTCAGCGGCACGCGCGACGTGTACACGGTGGACGACCTGGAATTGCAGCTGCGCAACATGGTGGTCGCCGCAATGACCACGGCGCTGGGCGGCTCCAAGGTGCCGTTCCTGGACATGGCCGGCAACCAGGGCCTGATGTCGCAGAGCATCAGCGAGCAGCTGGCGCCGACCTTCGAGCGCTACGGCGTCAAGCTGGACAACTTCACCGTCGAGAACGTGTCGCTGCCGGAAGAGCTGCAGAAGGCGCTGGACACGCGGATTTCCATGGGCATGGCCGGCGACCTGGCCAAGTTCACCCAGTACCAGACGGCCACGGCCATTCCGATGGCGGCGCAGAACGAAGGCGGCATCGCCGGCATCGGCGCCGGCCTGGCCGCGGGCGCGGCGCTGGGCCAGACCATGGCGCAGGGGCTGGGCGCGGCGGCGGCAGGGCAGGCCGCCCAGCCTGCCGCGCAGCCGGCGCCGGCCGCCGTCGATCCGGTGCAGAAGCTGCAGCAGCTCAAGGACCTGCTCGACAAGGGCCTGATCACCGCGGCCGACTATGACGCGGCCAAGGCCGACGTGCTCAAGAAACTCACCAGCTGATCCCAGACCGCACCAGAGCATCCTCCGAACCCATGCAGCAGGTCCTGTGCCCGCAGTGCGGCGCTCCCGTCTCGTTCACGTCCGCCGCCTCCGTCATGGCGGTTTGCGGCGCCTGCCGCAGCACGCTGCTCAAGGATGCCGCCTCGGTGCGCCGCATCGGCGAGGCGGCCGAGGTGCTGGAGGACTACTCGCCGATCTGCCTGGGCGCGGCCGGCAAGTACGAGAGCAAGCGCTTCGACGTGGTCGGCCGCATCCAGATGCGCTACGACGACGGCTTCTGGAACGAGTGGTACCTGTGGTTCGAGGATGGCTCGGACGGCTGGCTGTCTGACGCGTCCGGCCAGTACGCGGTGACGCGGCGGCGGCGCGCCAAGACCGCCAGGGAGATGCCGGCCTTCGACCAGATCAAGCCCGGCTTCTTCTTCAAGCTGGACGGCCAGAACTACGTGGCCTCCGACATCCGCACCTGCGCGGCCGGCGGCACGCAGGGCGAGCTGCCCTTCGTGGCCGACGGCGGCTGGCAGGCCAAGGTGGCAGACTTCCGCAGCCTGGACGCCTTCCTGACGCTGGACTATTCCGACGGGCCCGATCCCGAGCTGTACATCGGCCGCGCGTTCGCGCTGTCCGACATGCAGGCCGCCTCGCTGCGCAACGCCGATCAGGTGCGCGAGACGGCGGGCCGTTTCCGCGGCCAGATCAAGGCGCTGGACTGCCCCAATTGCGGCGGCTCCATCAGTTTCGTGGCGGCGATGGCCACCCAGGTGGTGTGCCCGTCCTGTGGTTCGACCGTGGACTGCGCCGGCGAGAAGGCCGAGGTCATCGAGAAGGCGCGCAAGCTCAAGTCCATCAAGACCACGCTGGCGCTGGGCGAGACGGCCAGCATCGACGGCGCCGACTACAGCCTGATCGGCCTGATGAAATGCGCGGACCCGGATCCCGAGGAACCGTCGCAGTGGATCGAATACCTGATGTTCAACCCGGCCAAGGGCTTCCTGTGGCTGGTCGAGACCGATGATGGCTGGGAGCGCGTCAAGGTCTGCGATACCTGGCCCAGCCAGGTCAATGCGTCCACCGTGCGCTGGCAATCGCGCCAGTACCGCAAGCTGTACGACTACACGTCGCGAGTGGATCTGGCGCTGGGCGCGTTCAACTGGCGCGTCAAGGTCGGCGACAGCACCCAGATCACCGATTACCAGACCGGCAATTTCAAGCTCACGCGCGAGCAGGGCGAGGCCGAACTGGGCTGGTCCGCGTCCTCGCCGGTGTCGGGCGCGCAATTGGCCGAATGGTTCAAGCGGCCGGAGCTGGCGGCGCTGAAGTCGTCGGTCGGCGGGGGCAAGTCCGGCGCCTACGCCGGCTGGGCCTGGATCGCGACCATCGTCCTGGCTTTCCTGAATTTCGACAACATCCTTGAAGGCCGGCTGCTGCCGTCGCTGATCGGGCTGGCCTTCCTGTGGCTGCCGGCCAAGCTGGCGGACAAGCTTTCCGGAAGAGGCGAATAAGACGATGGGCAAGTTCATCTACACCGTCTATGCCGTGATCGTGGTGCTGGCCACCACCGGCGCCAGCGCGCCGGGGGCGCGCTTTGGCGGCACGGGCACCAGCGGCAGCACCTGGGGCGGCGGTTCCTCCAGCAGCACCGGCTGGTCCAGCGGGTCGCACAAGTGACGGTCCACGCCACGCCCGGCCGCCATGTGCTGGCCGATTTCCACGGCGTGGCCGCCGCCGGCCTGTCCGACGCGGCCGCGCTGGAGCGCCAGCTGCTGGCGGCCGCCGACGCCGCCGGCGCGCGCGTGCTGAGCGCGCATTTCCATCATTTCGGGGAAGGAGCGGGCGTGACCGGCGTGGTCATGCTCAGCGAATCCCATATCAGCATCCATACCTGGCCGGAACACGGCTACGCGGCGCTGGATGTGTTCATGTGCGGCGCGGCCCGGCCCGAGCGCGCGCTGGACAGCCTGCGCGCCGCGCTGGCGCCGGCCTCGGTCCGCGTCACGGTCGTCGACCGGGGCTGACGCGCGGCGCTTTTTCCCTTGTTTGACATGCCTCAAGGCGCTACAGGGTTCAAATTGACGTTCGTTATATACCTATATATATTTCGTGACCAATAGACAACCCGATCGCTCTGGAGAGCAAGATGTCCGTCAACCGTCCGACCCTGCGCCCGACCCTGGCCGCCACCTTCGCGCTGGCCACCCTGTGGGGCGCCAACGCCAGCGCCGGCGAGCTGGTCGTGTCCGCCGCCGCCAGCCTGACCAACGCGTTCAAGGACGTGGCCGCCGCCTATGAAAAAGAGCATGCCGGCACCAAGGTGGTCCTGAACTTCGGCGCCTCCGACGTGCTGCTGCAGCAGATCGTCAAGGGCGCGCCGGCCGACGTGTTCGCCTCGGCCGACCAGAAGGCCATGGACAAGGCGGTCGAGGAAAAGGCCGTCAAGCCCGCCTCGCGCGTGGACTTCGCCGCCAACCAGGTCGTGCTGATCGTCCCGACCGACAGCCGCGCCAACATCACCGCGTTGAAGGACCTGACCCGCGACGACGTCAAGCGCATCGCCTACGGCAATCCGGCCTCGGTGCCGGTCGGCCGCTACACGCAGGGCGCGTTGCAGGCCGCCGGCCTGTGGGACGCCGTGCAGGCCAAGAGCGTGCTGGCGCAGAACGTGCGCCAGAGCCTGGACTATGTGTCGCGCGGCGAGGTCGACGCCGGCTTCGTGTTCGCCACCGACGCCGCCATCATGGCGGACAAGGTCAAGGTCGCCGTGCGCGTGCCGTCGCAGACGCCCGTCACCTATCCCATCGCCGTGACCGCGCGCGAAGCCGCCGCCAAGGAGGCCCAGAGCTTCGTCGCGTACGTGCTTTCGCCCGCCGGCCAGGAGATACTGTCGCGCTACGGCTTCCAGAAGCCCTGATTCCGCTTGAGCGCATGCGTCGATGAGTGATTCTGTCTGGGTGCCCCTGCTGCTTTCCTTGAAAGTGGCGGGGTGGGCCACATTACTGGCGGCGGTGGCCGGCACCGCCGCCGCCTATGGTCTGTCGCGCTGGCGCTGGCGGGGCCGCGACCTGCTGGACGCCTTGCTGACGCTGCCGCTGGTGCTGCCGCCCACGGTGCTGGGCTACTACCTGCTGGTGCTGCTGGGTCGGCGCGGCGTGCTGGGCGAGACGCTGGCGGGCTGGGGCATTGAGCTGGTCTTCACCTGGCAGGGCGCCGTCATCGCCGCCGCCGTGGTGGCGTTTCCGCTGGTGTTCAAATCGGCCCGCGCGGCTTTCGAGAACGTCGACGCGCAGCTGGAGAACGCGGCGCGGGTGCTGGGCGTGTGCGAGACGGGGGTGTTCTTCCGCGTGACGCTGCCGCTGGCCGCGCGCGGCATCGTCGCCGGCGTGCTGCTGGCCTTCGCGCGGGCGCTGGGCGAATTCGGCGCCACGCTGATGATCGCCGGCAATCTGCCGGGCCGCACCCAGACGCTGTCGGTCGCCATCTACGAGGCGGTGCAGGCCGGCGATGACGCCACCGCCAACCTGCTGGTGCTGGTCACGTCCGTGACCTGCGTGGTGGTCCTGCTGCTGGCGGGACGGCTGGTGCCGGTGTCCGGCCGGCGTGATTCGGGGGCACGATGAGCGTCGCCATACAGATCCGGAAGCGCATGGTGTCCGGCGACCGGCATTTCGCGCTGGACGTGGATGTCACGTCCAGGTCCAAGCGCATCGCGCTGTTCGGCCCGTCCGGCGCCGGCAAGAGCCTGACCCTGCGGGCCGTGGCCGGCCTGCTGCGGCCGGATGCCGGACGCATCGACATCAACGGCCGCGCGCTGTTCGATTCGGCGCAAGGCATATGCCTGCCGCCGCAGTCGCGCCGCGTGGCCTATCTGTTCCAGGACTACGCGCTGTTCCCGCACCTGACGGTGGCGCAGAACATCGCGTTCGGCATGCGGCGCGGCTGGCGCAATCCGCCGCGCAAGCAGGTCAGCGAGCAGGCGCGGCGCTGGGTCGACGCCTTCGAGCTGGGCGCCATCGTGGGCAGCTATCCGAGCGAGATATCGGGCGGCCAGAAGCAGCGCGTGGCGCTGGCGCGGGCGCTGATGCTGGAACCCGACATCCTGTTGCTGGACGAGCCGTTCTCGGCGCTGGACTCGCAGCTGCGCGGCAAGATGCGGCAGGAATTGGACGCGCTACAGCGCAGGCTGGACGTGCCGATGCTGCTGATCACGCACGATCCGGCCGACGTCGAGGCGCTGGCCGACGAGGTGTTCGAGCTGCGCGACGGCCGCGTGCGCCGCCGGGATGAAGACGTGGGCTTGTGACGGCGAACGGATCGCCGTCTGATTGATCAGCGCTGGCCCGCTGGCCTGAGACCGCCGTGGGCCGGTTCCCGGGGCCCGCGCGAGACGCTTAATCCAGCACGCCCAGGATGACGTTCGAGGCCTTGAAGATGGCGACGGCCGGCGAACCCTGTTTCAGGCCCAGTTCCTGCGCGCTTTCATTGGTGACGATGGCGGCCACCGTGGCGCCGCCGTCGAGCTGGATCAGGATCTCGCTGTTCACCGCGCCGGGGCGCACGGCCGAGACGGCGCCCGGCAGCTGGTTGCGGGCCGACAGGCGCAGGCCCTTGCCGGGCACGCCCACGATCACCGAGGATGCCTTGATCAGGGCGATGGCTTCCTTGCCGTCGGCCAGGCCCAGTTCCTGGGTGCTTTCGCGGGTGATGGTGGCGGTGAGGGTCTGGCCGCCGGCGATGCGCAGGCGGATTTCGTCGTTAACCGCGCCCGGCGTGATGCCGATGACGGTGCCCAGCAGGCGGTTGCGCGCGGAGGTCTTGAGCATGAAGCGCCTCATGAGGTCGATGTCGCCGCTGGCGTCCAGGCCCGCGCGCGTCAGGTTTTCCATGAACTTGCGGTGTTCGGCCTCCAGCGCGCGGAAGGTCGCGATCAGGCGGCGCGCCCGGTCGGTCAGCTGCGTGCCGCCGCCGCCCCGGCCGCCGGCCGCCCGCAGCACCAGCGGTTCGCCCGCCAGGTTGTTCATCGCGTCGATGGCGTCCCACGCGCCCTTGTAGCTCATGCCCACGGCGCGCGCGGCGGCGGTGATCGAGCCGGTGGCGTCGATCTGGGCGAGCAGGTCGATGCGGTTCTTGCCGCCCCAGGTCTGGGCGCCGGAGCGCAGCCAGATCGAGCCGTCGAGTTCCAACATGGCGGTGAGGTCCGTTCAGTTCCGATTGAAGGCTTGCAGTGTAATGGACGGTCGGCCCCGGCGGCGACGGCGCGATGGGAATGAGAGGCGTCATTGAAACTTTGCGGGCTTCGCGGCACTATGTGCTGGCCTCGGATTCCTGGAGACTGGATCATGAAAGCCCCAACCCTGCTGGCCGCGGGCTGCCTGGCGGCGCTGCTGTCGGCCTGCGCCACCGGACCATCGATACGCAGCGACTATGACCAGAAGGCGGATTTCTCGCGCTATCGCACCTTCGGCTACATGAGCCCGCTGGGCACGGACAAGGCCGGCTACAGCAGTCTGCTGACCGAGCGCCTGAAGGACGCCACGCGCGGCCAGATGGAAATGCGCGGCTACGTCTATAACACCGCCGATCCGGACCTGCTGATCAATTTCAACGGCAAGCTGCAGCAGAAGACCCTGGTCACCCAGGCGCCGCCGGCCATCGGTCCTTATTACGGCTATCGCAGCGGCTTCTATGGCGGCTGGCCCGGCTATGGCTGGGGCGACACCGTCTATCAATACACGGAGGGCACGCTGAACATCGACCTGGTCGACGCGCGCCGCAAGCAGCTGGTGTGGGAAGGCGTGGCCGTGGGCGAGGTGCGCAACCCCGAGATGGCCGCGTCGCAGCAGAGCGTGGAAAAAGCCGTCGCCCAAGTGTTCTCGAAATATCCGTTCCGCGCCGGCGTGGCCGCGCCGCAGGGACCGGACAAGTCCAAGCCTTGAGGAGTCCCGCATGAGCACGGCACGCCCGTCCCGCAAGCGCCAGGCCGCCCCGGCCGATACCGACAGTCCGCGCCGCACGTCCAAGACCGCCCCGGCCGACGCCGACAGCCCGGGCCGCGCCGCCGCGGACTCCGGCGGCGTGCAGTCCTACGACACGGTCGCCCTGGTGCTGCAGGGCGGCGGCGCCCTGGGGGCCTACCAGGCCGGGGTGTACCAGGGCCTGCATGAGGCCGGCATCCGCCCCAACTGGGTGGCGGGCATTTCCATCGGTTCGATCAACGCCGCCATCATCGCCGGCTCGCCCGAGGACGAGCGCGTGGCGCGGCTGCGCGGGTTCTGGGAGACGATCTGCCGGCCGACCGGCTTCGCCGCCCTGCCTTGGGGCGATACGCTGGCCGGCATGTTCGAGGGCATTCCGTTCGGCTTCGGCTCGCCGGCCATGAACGGCCAGCTGTCCGCCTTCCATGCGCTGGTGTCCGGTCAGCCTGGTTTCTTCAAGCCGCGCTTTCCGCCGCCCTACCTGTTGCATGGGCAGGGGGCGGCTTCCACCAGCTTCTACGACACGTCTGCGCTGGCCGATACGCTGCGCCAGTTCGTCGACTTCGACCTGCTGAACGCGGGCAAGGTGCGCGCCAGCTTCGGCGTGGTCAACGTGCGGACCGGCAACTTCGCCTATTTCGACAGCCGCAAGGACCGGCTGGGCCCCGAGCACGTCATGGCCTCCGGCGCATTGCCGCCGGGCTTCCCGTCCGTGGAAATCGATGGCGAGCATTACTGGGACGGGGGCGTGGTGTCCAACACCCCGCTGGCCCAGGTGGTGGGCGCGGAGAACATGCGCGACACGCTGGCCTTCCAGGTGGACCTGTGGCCGGCGCGCGGCGGCCTGCCCACCTCGCTGGAAGAAGTGGCCGAGCGGCAGAAGGACATCCAGTATTCCAGCCGGACCCGCCTGGTGACCGACCAGTTGCGCCGGGTGCTCAAGCTGCGCCACGGCCTGCAGAAGCTGCTGGCGCGCCTGCCCGAATCCGAGCGCGGCGCGGCCGACCTGGAAGAGCTGCGCCGGCTGTCGCACACGCCGGCGACCAACATCGTCAACCTGATCTACGAGTCCAAGCACCGCGAGCGCTATTCCAAGGACTACGAGTTCGGCACCGAGGCCATGCGCGAGCACTGGGAGTCCGGCCTGTCGGACATCCGCCTGACCCTGGCCCGGCCGGGCGTGCTGGACCGTCCGACCGAGGACAGTTGTTTTGTCGCCCACGACATCCATCGCAACGGCAAGCGGCATTGATCGAGGGGGCGGGCAGGATGGGGAAAAGATAGGATCTTCAGCCGATATGAACTGAATTTAAAGGGATTAGTCTGATCCTGGCGTAGCAAGAGGAAATCCGGCTTGCAGGCCCGTTAGTCTCTCGAACAAGTTGCATTTTTTGTTTCCGGCGCCCGGAAACCGCGGATTGCGCGGTGCCGAGTCCGGTGGAGAGCCAGCCGTGATCGTTACCGCCCAATCCGAGCCCGTTCTGTCCGCCTCCGGCGCGCCCCTGGCCGCGCCGGTCCATGCCGTCCAAGGCGTCCCCGTCGATGGTCTGATAGCCGCCAGCGACAGGCTGGAAGGCTGGTGGACGCTGCGCTACGGCGGCTGGACGCTGCTTACGCCCCGTGGCGGCCGCCTCGACCTGTCCGAACTCGAGCGCGCTTGCTTCCTGTGTCTGTTGCGCAACCCGCGGCGCGAGCTGTTGCGGTCCGAGCTGGTGGCCATGCGGCAGCACACCAAGATGCGCACGCTGAATGTCGCCATCTGCCGGCTGCGCCGCAAGGTGGGCGATGCCGGCGACCAGTTGCCGCTGCATACCGTGCACGGCATCGGCTACGTCTTCCTGGGCAAGCTCCGGGAATTCGCCGAACCCTGACAGGCCAGAGGGCGCACGCGGCTCGCGGCCCGCGCCTGTGTGCGCAGGGACATTGGCGATCCGCCATCCGCGATCCGCGATCCGCGGCGAGACGTGCTGTCCGCCTCGCGTATCCCGTTTCTCGCCGCAATGCGTCCCGCCCCTGACTTCAAGGCGTCCGCCTGATCGGACCCTATTTTTGTGGCGAACTCCTCTCCATATAGTGTGGCGCGGCGCCAAATTTGGCGTCCGTCGCTGCGCAACCACGCCAAATCCCCCTCGAAAACCCTTGGATCGCCTGATAACTGAGTTACATTATTGGGCTATTCAGGCGCCCGCCCCGGCGCGGATCTTGCATTGGCCATGGCTGCACGCAGGCGCCTGACGATCTTGCTTACTTGACGCGGCATACTACGCGGGGGTTTCGATGCGGTTTTCGCCTAAACGTGTTTCAGGTCTGGCTCTTTCGGGTGGCGCGCTGGCGCTGCTGTTGGCGGGGTGCGGCGAGCACCCGCAAATGAACCCCGGCATGCCCCAGGTCAGCGTCATCACGGTCCAGCCCGAGCGCACGCCGATCGTGGCGGAGCTGCCCGGCCGTGTCGATGCGGTCCGCGATGCGCAGATCCGCGCGCGGGTGACCGGCATCGTCCAGAAGATCGCTTTCGAGCAGGGCGGCGACGTCCAGGAGAAGCAACTGCTCTTCAAGATCGATCCGGCGCCGTACAAGGCGGCCTACGATCAAGCCACCGCCCAGCTCAAGCAGGCGCAGGCCAATCTGTTCAGCGCCAAGGTGCTGGCCGATCGCTACGCGCCGCTGGTCAAGGCCAACGCGGTCAGCAAGCAGGAATACGACAACGCCGTGGCGTCGTACCGCCAGGCCGAGGCCGCCGTGGCCGCCGCCAAGGCCGCGCAGGACAACGCCTCGATCAACCTCGGCTACACCGACGTGACCTCGCCCATCACCGGACGCATCGGCAAGCCGCTGGTCACCGAGGGCGCGCTGGTCGAGGGCACCTCGGCCACGCAGATGGCCACGGTGCAGCAGCTCGACCCCATCTATATCGACTTCAACCAGTCCACCACGGATCTGGCGGCGCTGCGTCGCGCCTTCGCCAGCGGCAAGCTGCAGCAGGTCGGCAAGGACGCCGCCCGCGCCACGGTGGTGCTGGAGGACGGTTCCGAGTATCCGCACCCGGGCAAGCTGCTGTTCACCGGCATCACGGTTGACCCGACCACCGGCCAGGTCAACCTGCGCGCCGAGGTGCCGAACCCGGAGAACGTGCTGTTGCCGGGCATGTATGTGCGCGTGAGGCTGGAGCAGGGCGTGGACGACAAGGCGCTGCTGGTGCCGCAGCAGGCGCTGCAGCGCACGCCCGACGGCGCCCAGAGCCTGATGCTGGTCAACAAGGAAAACAAGGTCGAGCAGGTGCCGGTGACCACCGGCGGCGCCGTCAAGACCAACTGGATCGTCACCAGCGGCCTGAAGGCCGGCGACACGGTGGTGGTCGAGGGCTTCCAGAAGATCCGCCCCGGCGCGCCGGTGCAAGCCAGCCCGTGGAAGGCCGGCGGCCAGCCGGGCGCCGCGCCCGCCGGCCAGCCTGCTGCGCAGCAGCCGGCCAAGCCGGCCGAGGGCGCGCCCGCCAAGCAGGAGCCTGCCAAGCAAGACCCGGCCGCAGGCCAGAAGTCCTAAGCGGCTCGCGGCGCCTATCAGGCGCCGCGTTCCCCTTCAGTGAGCATCGCTTTCAGAGTCCGCCCACATGCCGCAATTCTTTATTGAAAGACCAATTTTCGCCTGGGTCGTCGCCCTGTTCATCCTGCTTGCGGGTGTGCTGGCAATCCCCAGCATGCCGGTGTCGCAGTACCCGAACGTGGCGCCGCCCGCCATCACCATCACGGCCACCTATCCGGGCGCGTCCGCCAAGGAGGTGGCTCAGTCGGTGACCTCCATCATCGAGGACAAGCTCAACGGCGCCAAGGGCCTGCTGTACTACGAATCGGTCAGCGATTCCTACGGCACCTCGACCATCACCGCCACCTTCGCGCCCGGCCGCGACCCCGATCTGGCGCAGGTGGACGTGCAGAACCGCGTGTCCAACGTGATCGCGCAACTGCCCACCGCCGTGCAGCAGCAGGGCCTGAAGTACGAGCAGACCAGCACGGGCTTCCTGCTCGTGGTGACGGTGTCGTCCACCGATGGTTCGCTGGACCAGACCGCGCTGGCCGACTACATCGCCCGCAATATCCAGAACCCGATCTCGCGCGTGCCCGGCGTCGGGCAGTTCCAGCTGTTCGCGGCGCCGCGCGCCATGCGCATCTGGGTCGATCCCGCCAAGCTGGTCGGTTTCAACCTGAGCATGGCCGAGGTCAATCAGGCGATTTCCGCGCAGAACGTCCTGATCTCGGGCGGCAGCGTCGGTTCGCCGCCTAACCCGGATTCGCAGCGCATCACCGCCACCGTGACCGCCAACGGCCAGCTGTCCACGATCGAGGGCTTCGGCAAGATCGTGCTGCGCGCCAATACCGACGGTTCCAAGGTGCTGCTGCGCGACGTGGCGCGCATCGAGGTCGGCGCCGACAACTACCAGTTCGGCGCCCGCCTGAACGGCAAGCCCACGGCCGCCTTCGCCGTCGTGCTGTCGCCCAACGCCAACGCGCTGGCCACGGCCCAGGGCGTGCGCAAGCAGATGGACGAGCTGGCCAAGTATTTCCCGGGCAACATCACGTATTCCATTCCCTATGACACCGCGCCCTACGTGAAGGTGTCGATCGAGCAGGTGCTGCACACCCTGGTGGAAGCCATGGTGCTGGTGTTCCTGGTGATGTACCTGTTCCTGCAGAACGTGCGCTATACCCTGATCCCGGCGCTGGTGGTGCCGGTGGCCATGCTGGGGACATTCGCGGTGATGCTGGGGCTGGGCTTCTCCATCAACGTATTGACCATGTTCGCCATGGTGTTGGCCATCGGGATCCTGGTGGACGATGCCATCGTGGTGGTCGAGAACGTGGAGCGCATCATGGCCACCGAGGGCCTGCCGCCCAAGGAGGCCACCAAGAAAGCCATGCCCCAGATCAGCGGCGCCATCGTCGGCATCACGCTGGTGCTGGTGACGGTGTTCCTGCCGCTGGCCTTCATGGGCGGGTCGGTGGGCGTGATCTACCGCCAGTTCTCGGTGGCCATGGCCGTGTCGATCTTCTTCTCGGCTCTGCTGGCGCTGACCTTCACCCCGGCGCTGTGCGCCACCATCCTCAAGCCCATCCCCAAGGGTCACCATGAGGAAAAGAAGGGCTTCTTCGGCTGGTTCAACCGCAAGTTCGATGCCACCACGCACGGCTACCAGAACTGGGTGGCGCGCGTCCTGCACAAGGGCGGCCGCATGATGCTGGCCTTCGTGCTGCTGGTCGTGCTGCTGGGCTGGCTGTTCCTGCGCCTGCCGTCGTCGTTCCTGCCTGAGGAAGACCAGGGCTACGTGGTCAGCAACATCGAGCTGCCGACAGGCGCCACGGCCAACCGGACCGTCGACGTGCTCAAGCAGGTCGAGGACTACTTCATGAAGATCCCGGCGGTCGAGAACGTCATTGCGATCCAGGGGTACAGCTTCAACGGCAACGGCCTGAACGCCGCCATTGCCTTCACCACGCTCAAGGATTTCAGCAAGCGCAAGGGCAGCGAGGATTCCGCGGGCGCCATCGCCTTCAACGCCTTCCAGCAGCAGCTGATGGGCATCCACGACGCCATGGTGTTCACCCTGGTGCCGCCGGCCATCTCCGCGCTGGGCAACGCCACCGGCTTCGACTTCCGCCTGCAGGATCGCGGCGCGGCCGGAACCGAGGCGCTGGCCGCGGCCACCGGCCAGCTGATGGGCCTGGCGATGCAGAGCCCGGTGCTGTCGCAGGTCCGCATCACCGGCCTGGGACCGGGCACGCAGCTCAGCCTGAACATCGACCGCGACAAGGCGGCCGCGCTGGGCGTGGACTTCAACGAGGCTGCGGCATTGATCTCCACCGCCGTCGGCTCGGCCTACCTGAGCAAGTTTCCCAACCTGGGCCGGATGCAGAACATCTGGGTGCAGGCCGACGCGCCGTACCGCATGCAGCTCAAGGATGTGCTGGCGCTGAACGCCCGCAACCTGCAGGGCGGCATGGTGCCGCTGTCGTCCTTCGTCACGGCCGAATGGAAGCAGGGTCCGGTCCAGGTGGTGCGCTACAACAGCTATGAGTCGATCCGTATCGGCGGCAATGCCGCGCCGGGCTATACCACCGGCGATGCCATGGCCGAGATGGAGCGCCTGGTGGCGCAGCTGCCGCCGGGCTACGGCTTCGAGTGGAACGGCCTGTCCTACCAGGAACGCCAGGCCGGCAACCAGGCCCCGATCCTGATGGGCCTGTCGCTGCTGGTCGTGTTCCTGGTGCTGGCCGCGCTGTATGAAAGCTGGGCCATCCCGCTGTCGGTCATGCTGGTGGTGCCGCTGGGCATGCTGGGCGCGGTGGCGCTGGTCAGCGCGCTGGGCATGTCCAACGACGTGTACTTCCAGGTGGGCATGGTGACCGTGATCGGGTTGGCGGCCAAGAACGCCATCCTGATCGTGGAATTCGCCAAGGACCAGTACGCGCGCGGCATGGGGCTCTACGAGGCGGCGGTCGAGGCCGCGCGATTGCGGTTCCGGCCCATCCTGATGACCTCGCTGGCCTTCATCCTGGGCGTGGTGCCGCTGGCCATGGCCACCGGCGCCGGCGCCGCCAGCCAGCGCGCGGTGGGCCTGGGCGTGCTGGGCGGCATGCTTGCCGCCACGCCTTTCGCCGTGATGTTCGTGCCGACCTTCTTCGTGGTGGTGCTGGGCCTGTTCAAGACCAAGCCCCGCCTGCTGGGCGCCGAACTGAAGGCGTTCGAGGAAGAACAGGCCGCCAGGAAGGCCGCCGAGGCTTCCGGCGCGCAACTACCCGCTCAACCCCATGGTGGCCAGGAGGGCAAGGTATGAAAGCCCTGATGTACAAACAGACCGCCTTGTCCGCCTTCGTGGCGGTGGCGTTGGCCGGCTGCTCGCTGGCGCCCGATTACAAGCGTCCCGACGCGCCGGTGTCCGGCAACTGGCCGGACCAGCCCAAGGTGCAGTACGGCGCCTACGCCAAGCCGACCTCGCTGGGCACGCAGCCGGCGGCCTCGGTGGAGCCGCAGGCCGGCACGCCGGCCGCCGACATCGGCTGGCGCGAGTTCTTCCGCGATCCGCGCCTGCAGCGCCTGATCGAGCTGTCGCTGGCCAACAACCGCGACCTGCGCGTGGCCGTGCAGCGCGTCGAAGAGGCGCGCGCGCAGTACGGCGTGCAGCGCGGCGCGCAGTGGCCCAGCATCGGCGCCGGCATCCAGGGCCAGCGCCAGCACCTGCCCGCCAACATGCGGGCGCCGGGCGCTGGCTCGATCAGCAGCAGCTACCAGGCCGGCATCGGCCTGACCACGTTCGAGATCGACCTGTTCGGCCGGTTGCGCAGCCTGTCCGAGGCGGCGTACCAGCAGTACCTGTCGACCGAGCAGGCGCAGAAGAGCGTGCACATCACGCTGGTGGGCTCGGTCGCGCAGGCCTATTTCAACCTGTGCGCGGCCGAGGTCCAGATGGACCTGACCCAGCGCACGCTGGCCTCGCGCCAGGAGTCCTACAACCTGGTCAAGCGCCGCTTCGACGGCGGTGTGTCGTCCGAGCTGGACTTGAATCAGGCCAAGACCTTGCTGGATTCGGCCTCGTCCAGCCTGGCCGAGCTGGCCCGCGCGCGCGCGCAAGCCGTCAACGCGCTGGTGGTGCTGGTGGGCGCGCCCTTGCCCGAGGACCTGCCCGCGCCGGCCGCGTTCGGCCGCGAGCAGCTGCTGGCCACCGTGCCGGCGGGGCTGCCGTCCGACCTGCTGGAGCGCCGGCCCGACATCGTCGCCGCCGAGCACCAGCTCAAGTCGGCCAATGCCAATATCGGCGCGGCGCGCGCGGCGTTCTTCCCGACCATCTCCCTGACCGGCCTGCTGGGGGCGGCCAGCCCCTCGCTGTCCGATCTTTTCAAGGGCGGGCAGGGGTACTGGAGCTTCTCGCCGTCGATCACCACGCCGCTGTTCGCCGGCGGCAGTATCCGCGAAGGGCTGAACCTGGCCAAGGCGCGCGATAATATTGCGGTGGCGCAGTATGAGAAAACCATCCAGCAGGCGTTCCGCGAAGTCTCGGACGCGCTGGCCGGCGAGGCTACCTACAGCGCCCAGCTGGATGCCCAGCGCGGCCTGCAGGATTCCTCGGCGCGCACGCTGGAACTGTCGAACCTGCGCTATACCAACGGCGTCGACAGCTATCTGCAGGTGCAGACGGCGCAAGTGGACTTTTTCAATGCCCAGATTTCCCTGGTGCAGACGGGGTTGGCCGCATTGATCAACCGCGTGGAACTGTACAAGGCCCTGGGCGGCGGCTGGCAGGAAACGACTAGGACGCAATGATAGAACTTGGTGTAAATATCGATCACGTGGCCACGCTGCGCCAGCAGCGTCACACGGTTTATCCGGACCCGGTCGCCGCCGCCCTGCGGGCGGAGGACGCCGGGGCCGACCTGATCACGCTGCACCTGCGCGAGGACCGCCGCCACATTCAGGACAAGGATGTCTACGCGCTGCGCCCGCTGCTGCGCACGCGCATGAACCTGGAGTGCGCGATCACGGCCGAAATGCTGGAGATCGCCTGTGCCGTCAAGCCCAGCGACGTCTGCCTGGTGCCCGAAAAACGCACCGAGCTGACCACCGAGGGCGGCCTGGAAGTGGCCGGCGCGCTGGCCGCCGTGACCGACGCCGTCGGCCTGCTGGCCGAGTCCGGCATCCGGGTGTCGCTGTTCATCGATCCCGAGCCGGCGCAGATCGCGGCCGCCGCCCAGGCCGGCGCGCCCGTGGTCGAGCTGCACACCGGCGCCTATGCCGAAGCGCAGGACGAGGCCACGGCCCGGGCCGAGCTGACGCGCATCCGCGTGGCGGTGGCCGAGGGCCTGCGCCACGGACTGCGCGTGAATGCGGGCCACGGCCTGCACTACGGCAATGTGGGTCCGGTGGCGGCGGTGGACGGGATCGCCGAATTGAACATCGGCCACGCCATCGTGGCGCAGGCGGTGTTCGACGGCTGGGAAAAGGCGGTGCGCGACATGAAGGCGCTGATGGTGCAGGCGCGCCTGGAAGCGCTGCGCGGCCGCTGATCCGTGGCCGCGAGGCCTGCACGACGCCCCGTACCTGAACCCGCCGCCGCGCTCATGCCCATGTCCGACGCCGCCTCCGATCCCGCAGCCGCCACGCCGCCAGTCCCGTCCGCCCCGAAGGCGGGGACCATCGCCGGCATCGGCATGGACCTGTTGCGCATCGACCGCATCGAGCGCGCGCTGGCGCGCCACGGCGACCGCTTCGCCGAGAAGATCCTGGGCGTGGAGGAACTGCGCAAGTTCCATGCGCGCCGCGCCCGCGACCCGGTGCGCGGCGTGCGCTTCCTGGCCACGCGCTTCGCCGCCAAGGAAGCCTTTTCCAAGGCCATCGGCCTGGGCATGCGCATGCCCATGACCTGGCGTCGGGTGCAGACCCTGAACGCGCCGGGCGGGCGGCCGGTGCTCGTCATCGCGCCGGAGCTGCAACAATGGTATGCGGCGCGCTTCGGCGCCGCGCATGTGTCGATTACCGACGAAACCGACATGGCCGCCGCCTACGTGGTGGTCGAAAGCAAGCCCTGACCGCGGCGCCCGTATCCTCGGGCCCGCCTGATGCAACGAAAAGGACTGCCCGATGACCAAGAAATCATCCAAGAAAGCGGTCCTGCCTCCCGGCCCCGTGATGGTCGATGTGGCGGGATTCACGCTCACCAAGGAAGAAAAGAAGCGCCTGCGCCACCCGCTGGTGGGCGGCGTGATCCTGTTCGCGCGCAATTTCGAGAGCCGCGCCCAGCTGACCCGCCTGACGCGCCAGATCCACAAGGCGCGCAAGGAGCCGCTGCTGATCCTGGTGGATCATGAGGGCGGCCGCGTGCAGCGCTTCCGCGAGGACGGCTTCACGCCGCTGCCGCCGATGCGCGCGCTGGGCGAGCTGTGGGACCGCGATCCGCTGAACGCCATGCGCCTGGCCACCGAGGCCGGCTACGTGCTGGCCGCCGAGCTGCGCGCCTGCGGCGTGGACATGAGCTTCACGCCGGTGCTGGACCTGGACTACGGCGTCAGCAAGGTGATCGGCAACCGCGCCTTCCACGCCGATCCGCGCGTGGTCGCCATGCTGTCGCGCGCGCTGATCCAGGGCCTGTCGCTGGCCGGCATGTCGGCCTGCGGCAAGCATTTCCCCGGCCACGGTTATGTGCAGGCCGATTCGCACCACGAGATCCCGGTCGACCCGCGCCCGCTGGCCGACATCCTGCGCGACGACGCCGCGCCCTATGCCTGGCTGGGCGACGCCGTGCTGCCCTCGGTCATGCCGGCGCACGTCATCTATCCCAAGGTCGACAAGCATCCCGCCGGCTTCTCCAGGCGCTGGGTGCAGGACATCCTGCGCAAGCGCCTGGGCTACGACGGGGTGGTGTTCTCCGACGACCTGACCATGGAAGGCGCCTCGGTGGCCGGCGACATCCTGGACCGCGCCAACGCGGCGCTGGGCGCGGGCTGCGACATGGTGCTGGTGTGCAACCGGCCGGACCTGGCCGACGAGCTGCTGTCGCGGCTGTCGTTCAAGCACCCGCCCGAGTCGGTCGAGCGCATCCACCGCCTGATGCCGCGCTTCGACGCGCCGGACTGGGACACCCTGCAGGCCGAAAGCCGTTACCAGAATGCCCGACGACTTCAATCTCAAATCGTTCCTGGCTGACCTGCCGCATCTGCCGGGCGTGTACCGGCACCTGGATGCGGCCGGCGAGGTCATGTATGTCGGCAAGGCGCGCGACCTGAAGAAGCGCGTCTCGTCGTATTTCCAGAAGACCCTGTCCAGCCCGCGCATCGCCCAGATGGTGGCGAAGGTGGCGCGGCTGGAGGTCACGGTCACGCGCTCGGAGGCCGAGGCGCTGATCCTGGAAAACAACCTCATCAAGACCCTGAAGCCGCGCTACAACATCCTGTTCCGCGACGACAAGTCCTATCCGTACCTGCTCATCACGGGCCATGAGTGGCCGCGCATCGCCTACTATCGTGGCGCCACCAACAAGCGCGGCCAGTTCTTCGGCCCGTTTCCCAACGCCTGGGCGGTGCGCGAAACCATCCAGATCCTGCAGAAGGTCTTTCGCCTGCGCACCTGCGAGGACTCGGTCTTCGCCAACCGTTCGCGGCCCTGTCTGCTGCATCAGATCGGGCGCTGCTCGGCGCCCTGCGTGGGCGTGATCGGCGCCGAGGATTACGCGCGCGACGTGCAGCGCGCCGCGCGCTTCCTGAACGGCGAGGCCAAGGACGTCATGGGCGAGATCGAGTCGCGCATGCAGCAGGCCGCCAGCGAGCTGCGCTTCGAGGAGGCGGCAGCGCTGCGCGACCAGATGGGCTCGCTGGCGCGTGTGCTGCACCAGCAGACCATGGAAAGCACCAGCGGCGAGGACACGGACATCATCGCGGTGGCCATCGCCGGCGGCAAGGTCTGTGTCAACCTGGCCATGGTGCGCGGTGGCCGCCATCTGGGCGACAAGCCGTTTTTCCCATCGCACGCCGAAGGCGAGGCCGCGCCCCAGGTGCTGGAAGCCTTCGTCGCCCAGCACTACGCCGACAACGCGCTGCCCCCGGTGCTGGTGTGTTCGCACGCCTTGCCCGATCCCGAGCTGGTGGACCTGCTGGCCGAACAGGCCGGCGGCCGTCCCGCGCGGGTGCTGACGCGGCCGCAGGGCGCGCGCCGCGCCTGGCTGGAGCAGGCTGGCAAGAACGCCGACATGGCGCTGGCGCGGGCGCTGACCGAATCCGGCGCGCGCGCCGCCCGCACCCTGGCCCTGGCCGAGGCGCTGGACCTGGACACCGACGAGGCCGCGCTGGACGCGCTGCGCATCGAGTGCTTCGACATCAGCCACACGGCCGGCGAAGCCACCCAGGCGTCCTGCGTGGTGTTCGAGCACCATGACGTGCAGCCCTCGCTCTACCGCCGCTACAACATCGCCGGCATCACGCCGGGCGACGACTACGCCGCCATGCGCCAGGTGCTGTCGCGCCGCTTCGCCAAGGTGGCCGACGGCGAGGCGCAGATGCCGGGCCTGGTGCTGATCGACGGCGGCAAGGGCCAGGTGGAAGTCGCGCGGCAGGTGTTCGCCGAGCTGGGCCTGGACATCCAGACCCTGGTCGGCGTGGCCAAGGGGGAAGGGCGCAAGGTCGGCCTGGAAACCCTGGTCTTCGCCGACGGCCGCCCGCCCGTGGCGCTAGGCGGCGAATCGGCCGCGCTGATGCTGATCGCGCAGGTGCGCGACGAGGCGCACCGCTTCGCCATCACCGGCATGCGCGCCCGCCGCGCCAAGGCCCGCAACGTGTCGCGCCTGGAAGAAATCGAAGGCATCGGCGCCCGCCGCCGCCAGCGCCTGCTGGCCCGCTTCGGCGGTTTTTCAGGCGTGGCCTCGGCCAGCATCGAAGACCTGGCCTCGGTCGACGGCATCTCCCAAGACCTCGCCATCCGCATTTATGAAGCCTTGCGGTAGCACTTCCGTGCTACATATCCCCACCTTGTTCAAACCCGTCGCACAGGGAAAACCGACCGCGCAGCGTGGAAAGCAGGCTTTCAGGCCAGCCAATACAGCCTGTCTGCAACGCTGCCGCGCCACGCAACAGCCGAGCCGGGCCGCACAAGCCGAGCGACGCAAGCCGCTGGTGCCCCACAATCCGGGCCACGCGGAGCCGGCTTTGCCGGTCCGCAGTGGCGCCCCCTTGAGGGGGAAGCGCCGCAGGCGCGTCGGGGGTGGACCCTTGATGTAGCATACGGATACTATGCCAATTAACGTACCCATAATCCTGACATGGCTGCGCATCGCCATGATTCCGCTGGTCGTCGGGCTGTTCTACCTGCCCGACAGCTGGATGGCGGTCACCACGCGCGACACGCTGGCCGCCTGGGCCTTCATCATCGCCGCGTTGACCGATTGGTTCGATGGCTGGCTGGCCCGCCGCTGGAACCAGACCTCGGCGTTCGGCGCCTTCCTCGATCCGGTGGCCGACAAGCTGATGGTCTGCGCCGCGCTCATCGTGCTGCTGGACCTGAGCCGCGTCGACGCCTTCATTTCCCTGATCATCATCGGCCGCGAGATCACGATTTCCGCGCTGCGCGAATGGATGGCCCAGATCGGCGCCAGCGCCAGCGTGGCGGTGCACCGGCTGGGCAAGTTCAAGACCGCGGCGCAAATGGTGGCGATTCCCTGCCTGCTGTACAACCAGCCGGTCATGGGCGTGAGCACCAAGCTGCTGGGCGACCTGCTGATCATCGTCGCGGCGGTGCTGACGGTCTGGTCCATGCTGTACTACCTGCAGCGCGCCTGGCCGGCGATCCGCGAAAAGGCCAAGTAAACTAACGTGTTAACGTAATGGCGGCCTGGCTCGCGCCCGGGGCCGCCGTCGTATTCCAAGAGCGATGCCGGCAGACCGGCACGGCCGCCGCGCCGCATTCGCCGAGAGACCGGCGCCGTCATCCGCGGCGCCGCCGGAGACAACCCGCGAGCCGCCCGCAGCCGGCGGCCGCCATCGCCGCCTCGCGCGGCCCATCGCAATGAACAGCGCAGCAAATTCCCTGGCCTCGGACGCCGCCGTCCGGCGCCGCGACTGGCAGATCATCCTCCTGATCGGCGTGATCCACGCCAGTTCGCACTTCTTCCAGCTCGTCCTGCCGTCGCTCTACGTCTCGCTGGGCAATGCCTTCGGGCTGGATTTCGCCCGGCTGGGCCTGCTGGTGTCCACCTTCTATGTGGTGTCCGGCATCGGCCAGGCGTCTTCCGGATTCGTGGTGGACCGCATCGGCGCGCGGCCGGTGCTGTGGTTCGGCCTGAGCTGCTTCGTGGTGTCGGGGCTGCTGATCGGCTCGGCCAATGGCTACGCCATGCTGATGGCCGCCACCGTGGTGGGCGGCATCGGCAATTCGGTGTTCCATCCGGCCGACTATTCCATCATCAACCATCGCGTCACGGCTCCGCGCCTGGGCCATGCGTTCTCGGCGCACGGCCTGACCGGCAATCTGGGCTGGGCGCTGACGCCGGTGTTCATGACCAGCATCACGCTGCTGGCCGACTGGCGCGTGGCGGCCTACTGCGCCGCCGGGCTGGTGGCGCTGGTGCTGTTGCTGGCCGTGTTGGGGCGCGATCTGATCGGCGGCCCGGCGGCGGCCGAGGCCGACGCGGCCAAGACCGGCGCGCGGCCGCCGGCGGCGCAGCAGGGCGTGCTCGCGACCCTGGCGACCTTGCTGTCCAAGCCGGCGCTGTGGGGCGCCTTCCTGTTCTTCGCTTTCACCTCGATCGCGCTGTCCTCGGTGCAGAACTACACCATTCCCTTGCTGGGCCAGCTCTATGACCTGTCCAAGGTCGCCGCCAGTTCGGCGCTGTCCGGCTACATGATCGCGTCCGCCGTGGGCATGGCGGCGGGAGGCTTCCTGGTGTCGGCCAATCCGCGCACCGAGCGCACCGTGATGGTGGCGCTGATCCTGGCCGGTCTGACGCTGGTGGTGCTGGCGCTGGGCCTGGTGCCCGCCGCGCTGGCCGCGCCGGTGGTGGGGCTGGCGGGCTTTTGCTCCGGCGTGGCGGCGCCGTCGCGCGACATGCTGATCCGCCGCGTGACGCCCAAGGGCGCCACCGGCTCGGTCTATGGCCTGGTGTATTCGGGCATGGACGTGGGCTCGGCCCTGGGGCCGCTGGCCTTCGGCCTGCTGCTGGACGCGGGCCTGCGCCAGGGGCCGTGGGTGGGCGCGGGCGTGGCTTTCGCCGTCGCGGCGCTGCTGGCCCAGTGGATCGCGGTGCAGGCGCGCCGCGCCGATCCGGTGGCGGCCGCGCCCGCGCGGTCCTGAGGCGCGTCGTTCACGGCGATCCGTCTGGCGGATCGCCGTGGGCCTGAGCGCCGGCACAATGGCCGCGACGCTCCTGCCGGCCGTCCGACCGGCCTTTCTATTCGCCTTCCTCTTCGTTCTGCGCCGCATCTGGCGCGCGCATCTGCTCATTCCCCCTTTCGCCTTCGCGTGCTTGCGTCTGGTCAACGCCGCGCGTGGCTGGCGCGCGACCGGCTTGCAGGCTTGACCGGCCGCAAGCAGCGCCGGGGCCTTCATCGCTGTAATACCTCATAAGCAGAGAGGTCATTCAACGGGAGTAAGCAACATGAGTAAGCAAAGCGTATGGCTCGCCGCAGGACTGCTCGCGGGGCTGTGGGCCAGTCCGGCCACGGCGACGACCGCCGCGCAGGAGCCGATACAGCCGATCGAGGCCGCGGTGATCAAGGATCCCGCCAAGGTGGAGCTGGGCAAGAAGCTGTTCTTCGATCCGCGCCTGTCCAAGTCCGGCGCCATCTCCTGTAATTCCTGCCACAACCTGGGCATGGGCGGCTCGGACAACATCAAGGGCTCCATCGGCCACAATTGGCAGCAAGGCGGCATCAACTCGCCGACAGTGCTCAATTCCAGCCTGAGCATCGCGCAGTTCTGGGACGGCCGCGCCAAGGATCTGAGCGAGCAGGCCGGCGGCCCCATCGCCAACCCCATGGAAATGGCGTCCTCGCACGAGCTGGCGGTGCAGGTGCTCAATTCCATCCCTGGCTACAAGGCCGAGTTCAAGCAGGTGTTCGGCAAGGATGTCATCACCATCGAGGAAGTGACCGGCGCGCTGGCCGCGTTCGAGGAAACGCTGGTAACGCCGAACGCGCGCTTCGACAAGTGGCTGCGCGGCGACAAGAAGGCGCTGACCGTGCAGGAACTGGCCGGCTACCAGCTATTCAAGAACAGCGGCTGCGTGGCCTGCCACAACGGCGCGGCGGTGGGCGGCAACTCGTTCCAGAAGATGGGCGTGGTCGAGCCCTACAAGACCGACAACAAGGCCGAGGGGCGCTCGGCGGTGACCGGCAAGGACGCCGACCGCTTCAATTTCAAGGTGCCCACGCTGCGCAACGTCGAGCTGACCTATCCCTACTTCCATGATGGCGAAGCCGCCACGCTGACGCAGGCGGTGGACGTGATGGGCCGGCTGCAACTGGGCCGCACCTTCACGAAGGAGGAGAACGCCCAGATCGTGGCCTTCCTGAAGACGCTGACGGGCGACCAGCCGGTGTTCCAGTATCCGATCCTGCCGCCCTCGGCGGACGATACGCCGAGGCCGCAGCCCTTCACGAAGTAGGCCATGGCCAGGCGCGCGCAGTCCTCGATGGGGCTGCGCCGCCGCATTCCGCCGGCCGGGCGCGCCGGCGGTTTGCCTTATTGGCGCACCGTGCGCACGTCGGGCGGCGGGGCCGCCTCGAAGTTGCTGCGCCACGGGTTGATGTCCAGCCCGCCACGGCGCGTATAGCGCGCATAGACCGTCAGCAGCTCGGGCCGGCAGGCCGCCATGATGTCGGTGTAGATGCGCTCCACGCAGTGCTCGTGGAATTCCGCGTGCTGGCGGAACGAGATCACGTAGCGCAGCAGCGCTTCGCGGTCTATCGGCGCGCCGCGATAGCGGATCTGCACGCTGGCCCAGTCGGGCTGGCCGGTGACCGGGCAGTTCGATTTCAGCAGCCGCGAGCACAGCGTCTCCTCGACGGCATCGCCGGGCCGTGTGCGCAGCAGCTCGGGCGCGGGCTCGTAGGTGTCGATCTCGATGTCCAGCTTGTCTATATAGATGCCGTCCAGTTCGCCCATGCGCAGTTCGCCGAAACGCTGCGGCAGGATGAAGTCCAGGCCCACCGGCGCGCCGGCGGCCGCGCTCAGGTCGCGCTCCAGCCGGCCGCGCAGCGCAGCGGAATTGACCAGCCGGGTCTGGTTGAACGAGTTCAGGTAGAGCTTGAACGACTTGGACTCGATGATATTGGGGCTGTCCGCCGGCACCGAGAAGGTGGCCATGGCCACGCGCGGCTTGCCCTTGGCGTCCAGCCACGACAGTTCATAGGCGTTCCACAGGTCGACGCCGGCGAAGGGCAGGGCGCCGGCATGCAGGTCCAGCGCGGCGCGGTTGTGCGAGCGGGCGATGGGGAACAGCAGCGAGGGATCGTATTGCGAGGCGTAGGCCACGCTCTGGCCCAGCGGGCCGTGAGACAGCGTCATGGATGGATTGGGATCTACAGGGGAATGGACGCATTTTAGGCGCTTTGAAATGCGCATTTTTTTGCATTGTGAAATGCCGTCTTCGTCATGTGAAAGTTCGTGTTGCGCAGCAGCGGGAAGGCATTTCACAGATGGCGATAGCGTTCCGTAATGCAAAATTGAACTTTCAAGTTGTTGATATTAAAGAAATAACTTTTTCGTCTTATATAAGATATCTGGCCACATTGCTCCGCAGCACAGGAATAGACTTTCTCCAACGATTCACGCAATGCCCGGGCCGCGAAATTCCTCCGGACCCATCCTTGAAAGTCTTTCCCACTACTGACCAGGAGCATCACCATGAGCACCCGCGAAACCGAAATCCGCAATCTGCAGAAGGACTGGGCCGAGAACGCCCGCTGGCAGGGCATCAAGCGCGCCTACAGCGCCGAGGATGTGATCCGTCTGCGCGGTTCGGTCGCCGTCGAGCACACGCTGGCCCGCCGCGGTTCGACCCGCCTGTGGGAACTGCTGCACAGCGAACCGTTCGTGAACTCGCTTGGCGCGCTGACCGGCAACCAGGCCATGCAGCAGGTCAAGGCCGGCCTGAAGGCCATCTACCTGTCGGGCTGGCAGGTGGCGGGCGACGCCAACCTGGCCGGCGAGATGTATCCCGACCAGTCGCTGTACCCGGCCAACTCGGTGCCGCAGGTGGTCCGCCGCATCAACAACTCGCTGACCCGCTGCGACCAGGTCCAGTGGATGGAAGGCAAGAATCCCGGCGATGAAGGCTACATCGACTACTTCGCGCCCATCGTGGCCGACGCCGAAGCCGGCTTCGGCGGCGTGCTCAACGCCTTCGAACTGATGAAGGGCATGATCGAAGCGGGCGCCTCGGGCGTGCACTTCGAAGACCAGCTGGCCTCGGTCAAGAAGTGCGGCCACATGGGCGGCAAGGTGCTGGTGCCGACCCGCGAGGCCGTGTCCAAGCTGGTCTCGGCCCGCCTGGCCGCCGACGTGATGGGCACGCCGACCGTGCTGCTGGCCCGCACCGACGCCGACGCCGCCGATCTGGTGACCAGCGACGTGGACGACAACGACCGCCCGTTCATCACCGGCGAGCGCACCGTGGAAGGCTTCTTCCGCACCCGCGCCGGCATCGACCAGGCGATCTCGCGCGGCCTGGCCTATGCGCCCTATGCCGATCTGATCTGGTGCGAAACGTCCACGCCGAACCTGGAATACGCCCGCAAGTTCGCCGAGGCCATCCATCGCCAGTTCCCGGGCAAGCTGCTGGCCTACAACTGCTCGCCCTCGTTCAACTGGAAGAAGAACCTGGACGACGCCACTATCGCCAAGTTCCAGCGCGAGCTGGGCGCCATGGGCTACAAGTTCCAGTTCATCACGCTGGCCGGCTTCCACGCGCTGAACTACGGCATGTTCGAACTGGCCCACGGCTATGCCCGCCGCCAGATGAGCGCCTTCGTGGAACTGCAGCAGAAGGAATTCGCCGCCGCCGAGATCGGTTTCACCGCGGTCAAGCACCAGCGCGAAGTCGGCACCGGCTACTTCGACGCCGTGACCCAGACCATCGAGGGCGGCCAGTCCTCGACCACCGCGCTGACCGGCTCGACCGAGGAAGCCCAGTTCGAACACGGCGCCGCCGGCAAGGCCAAGCTGGTCGCCTGACGAGGCCCGGGCCGCGAGGCCCGCGCTTCCCGAGTTTGCTGTAACCGTAGTTTGTAGTAGCTGTTGTAGGGTGGATTAAGGGTGCCTGCGGGCACCCTCTTTTTTTGGCAGTGTTCCAACCCCCAATCTGCTTGAGAGCAAACCGGGGTCAGCGGGGGCGGCGAGGGAGCATGCTGGTCGGACAGCGGTTTTCTACGCTTTGCTGGACGCGGGTGCGCAGCATGGCGAAATAGTCGGCGTTGGCAGGGGTAGCTGGCTCTGAAGCCTGCCCGGCAAGCAATATTTCCCGCAAGCGCAGCTTGTCTGCGTCTCTATGGGCTGATTCGCCAGTGGATGCGTAACGTCGCTTGTTCACGGCAACAACTCCCGCGCCAGGATGTACTCGCTGGCGCTCAGCAGGTCCGCATGCAGCGCCTGGCGCGCGGCGGCGGGATCGCGGTTCTCGATGGCGGCGACCATGGCGCGGTGGTGCAGATGGGCCTCGCCCTGGCTCAGGCGCGCGGCGCTGCTGGCCAGGTCGTAGTTCAGCACCGGCCCGATCTGCAGCCACAGGCTCTCGATGATCTGCAGCAGCGCCGGCATGCGCGCGCTGCGGTAGATGGCGAAATGCAGGTTCTTGTTGGCGCGTACCGCCGCGCGTGAGTCGGGCTGGGCGCGGGCCTGCAGGAATTCCTGTTCGTGGCGCTGGATCTCGGCCAGTTCGTTGTCGTCGCGCTTGTCGGCGGCGGCCTCGATAGCCAGGCATTCCAGCTGCAGGCGGATGGTGCGCAGTTCCAGGAAGCGCTCGCGCGTCATCAGCGGCACGCGGATCGCGCGGTTGGGCAGCACTTCCAGAGCCTGTTCGGCCGCCAGCCGGGTGACGGCTTCGCGCACCGGCATGGCGCTGGTGCCGATGGCCGCGGCCAGTCCGCGCAGCGTGAAGCGCTGGCCGGGCTCCATTTCCCCGGCCTGCAGAAGCTCCTTCAGGTCGCCGTAGACCTGGTCCGACAGCGTCTGGCGGACGATCTTTTCCATCTTCCCGTCCAGGTCGGCCTCGGCGCCGAAACGTGACGTGCGCGAGGGAGAACCCTGAGATTCCAACGGTTGCGTGGCCGGATTTGCAGTCGTACTATTATTTTTCATGATCTGTGATCACAGATAAGATTGGTCCTACAACAAGCTTAACCCGACCGGAGCCGCAAGAGTTCCGGCATGCGTGAAAACCTGCTGCCCGACGTGCCCGATCCCGCCCCGGCCGGACCGGGCCGGCCGGGATCAGGCGCCCCGATCCAGGAACAGCCTGGACCCGCCGCGCAACCAGACGTTGTCCATCGCAATACCGCGATAACCAACCGTTCCGGCCAGGAGACAAGCAAATGCATCGGTGGATCAAGAATGGGGCGGCCTGCGCCCTGGCAGCAGCCGGCCTGTTGCCCGCGCTGGCGGGCGCGCAGGCGCAGCCCGCCAGGGCCAAGGTGTTCCTCAGCATGAGCTACGTCGGCAACGACTGGCAGGCGGAGGCCTCGAACATGGTCAAGGCGATGGCGGCGCATCCCTCGCTGGCCAACAAGATCGACCTGCAGGTGCAGGTGGCCGGTCCCAATGCGCAGAAGCAGATCCAGCAGATCAACGCCATGGTGCAGGCTGGCGCCAAGGCCATCGTCATCTTTCCCATCTCGCCCACCGCGCTGAATCAGGTGGTGCGCAGCGCTTGCGCCAAGAAGGTGCTGGTGTTCGCCTACGACGGCGAGATCACCGAGCCCTGCGCGCACAACGTCACCATCGACCAGGAAGAGGCCGGGCGCGTCACGGCGCAATGGCTGGCCGACAAGCTGGGCGGCAAGGGCCGGGTGGTGATGGTGACCGGCGTGCCGGGCACCTCGGTCGACACGCAGCGCACCGACGCCGCGAAGAAGGTGTTCGCCAAGTATCCGGACATCAAGGTGGTGGGCGAGGCCGTGGGCATGTGGAGCCAGGCCGTGGCGCGCACCGAGCTGTCCAAGCTGCTGGCCACGCGCAGCTGGAACGATATCGACGGGCTGTGGATGCAGGTGGGCTGCTACACCGCCAACGCCATGCAGCTGGAAGCGGGCCGCAAGCCCGGCCAGTTGCTGCCCTGCGCGGGCGAGGGCTCCAACGGCGGCCGCGTGCAGATGCTGCCGGCCGGCACGACGGTCGACGGCGCGACGGGCAGCTACGCGCCCATGGGCGCGCCGCGCATTTCCTACGCCTCGCCACCGTACTCGGGCGCGCTGGCGCTGAAGCTGGCGGTGCAGGCGCTGGAAGGCAAGGACGTGCCCAAGCGCGTCACGCTGCCGTTGCCGCTGGTCACCAACGACACCATCAAGCTTTGCCAGGAGGGCAGTTGGGCGGAGATGAAGGCGGGCTGCAACGCGTTCAAGCCGTCCGTGGTGCAGAACCCGGGCTGGTTCGCGTCGATCTTTTCGGCCGACACGCCGGAGGTCGGGCTGAACGCCGCGCTGTCCGCTCAACCTGAAAAATGAGTAAGCCAGTGAACGGGCCCACCCCCGAAGCGCTGCGCGCTGCCCCCTCGAGGGGGCATGCCTGCGGACCGGCGGAGCTGGATCCGCGGCATCCCGATGGCGTGGCGGCTGCTGGTTGCGCGGACGGTGGCGCCGCGCAGGCGCCGGCGGTGCGCGCGCAGGGCCTGCGCAAGGCCTATGGCGCCACGGTGGCGGTGGACGACGTGTCGTTCGACATCCTGCCCGGCTCCGTGCATGCGCTGCTGGGCGAGAACGGCGCGGGCAAGTCCACCATCGTCAAGCTGCTGTCGGGGCTGGTCGAGCCCAGCGCGGGCCGGCTGTGGGTGCACGGCAGCCCGGCCGCGCTGCGCTCGCCGCGCGCGGCGCACGCGCTGGGCATCCAGACCGCGTTCCAGGAAATGACGCTGGTGCCGGACCTGAGCGTGCTGGACAACATGCTGCTGCCCTATGCGCCGCAAGGACCGCTGGGCATGATCGCGCGCCGCCGCGCGGCGGAGCGCGTGGACGCGCATCTGCGCGGCCTGGCGTTCGAGGTGGACCTGCGGGCCGAGGCCGGCGCGCTGGAGCTGGCGCAGCGCCAGAAGGTCGAGATCGCGCGGGCGCTGTGGCGCCAGCCGCGCATCCTGCTGCTGGACGAGCCCACGTCCACGCTGACCGGGCGCGACGTGGACTGGCTCGGCGGCATCATCGGGCAGCTCAAGCGCCAGGGCGTGACCGTGGTGTTCATCTCGCACCGCATGCGCGAGGTGCGCGAGTTCTGCGACCGCCTGACCATCCTGCGCAACGGCAAGCACATATCCAGCGGCCCGGCCGACGCCTTGAGCGACGACGAGGTGATCGAGCGCATTATCGGCCGCAGCCTGTCGCAGGCGTTTCCGCCGCGCGCGGAACCGCCGACCGAGACGCGGCCGCCGGTGCTGGAGGCGCGCGGGCTGGACGCCGGCCGCGCGCGCGGCGTGGACTTCGTGCTGCGGCAAGGCGAGATCCTGGGCGTGGCCGGCCTGCAGGGCATGGGCCAGCAGGACCTGTTCAACGCCTGCTTCGGCATGGCGCCGCCAAGGGCGGGCCAGATCCTGGTGGACGGGCGCGAGGTCGCGCTGGGTTCGCCCGCCGACGCGATCCGGCCGAACATCGGCATCGGCATGGTGCCCGAGGATCGCAAGACCGAGGGCCTGTTCCTGAAGCTGGATGGCCGCGCCAACGCCACGCTGCCGGTGGCCGCGCGCTTCGCGCGCTGCGGCGTGCTGAGCGCCCGGGCCGAAGGCGCCGCCGTGGCGCGCGCCTTCGCGCAGGTGCAGGTGGACCGGCGCGCGGACTGGACGCCGGCCGGCGCGTTCTCGGGCGGCAATCAGCAGAAGATCGCCATCGCCAAATGGCTGGTGGCGCAAAGCCGCATCCTGCTGCTGTTCGATCCCACGCGCGGCATCGACGTGGGCACCAAGCACGAGCTGTACCTGCTGATGCGCCGCTATGTCGAGGCGGGCGGCGCGATCCTGTTCCATTCCACCGAGATCCCCGAAATCGTGCACCTGTGCGACCGCGCGCTGGTGCTGTACGGCGGCCGCGTGCAGACCGAGCTGGCGGGCGAGGCGTTGACCGAGGCGGGCATCATGCGCGCCGCGCTGGGCGGATCCGAGTCCGGCAGGAGCGCCGCATGAATACAGACCTGACCGGGAGCGCGCCCATGCTGCGTCGCGTATCGCAAGACCGCCGCGCCGGCGCGGGCTGGAGCCGGCATCGCGGCCTCGTCACCGCCATCGCCGTGTTCGCGCTGCTGCTGGCCACGGTGGCGGCGCTGGGCAATGGCGGCCTGAGCTATTTCGACCTGTCCTTCCTGGCCAGCGGCGGCGCCACGCTGGCGATCGCCGCCATGGGCGCGACGCTGGTGATCCTGACTGGCGGCTTCGACCTGTCGGCCGGCGCGGTGATCTCGCTGGTCAATGTGGCGCTGGCGCTGGGGCTGGCGGGCGGCGCATCGGCCTCGCCGCTGGCGCTGACGGCGGCGGGCATCGCCATTGGCATGGCGGCGGGCGCGTTCAACGGTTTCTTCGTCGCCGTGCTGCGGCTGCAGCCCATCGTGGTGACGCTGTCCACCATGTTCATCCTGCAGGGCGCGACGCTGCTGATCATGGACAAGCCCGGCGGCGCGGTGGCGCCGGCGCTGGCCGAGTTCTACATGGGCGACGCCGTGCCCGGCCTCGTGCCCATGCCGCTGGCGCTGCTGGCGACGCTGGGACTGGCCTGGGCCTGGTTCAAGCGCACCCGCGCCGGGGTGGCCTTGTACGCCGTCGGCAGCGACGCCGAATCGGCGCGGGCCGCAGGACTGCGGGTCGACGCGACGCGCTTCCTGGCCTATGTCGTGGCCGGCGGGCTGTACGGGCTGGCCGGCGTGTTCCTCAGCGCGCAGACCGGCTCGGGCGATCCGCTGGTGGGCAATCCGCTGCTGCTGTCGCTGTTCGCGGCCGTGGTGGTGGGCGGCACGCGGCTGGGCGGCGGCCGGGGCGGGCCCATGGGCTCGGTGTTCGGCGCCTACATCCTGATGATCGTCGTCAACATCCTGCTGGTGTTGAACGTGTCTGCCTATTTCTCGACGGTGGCCGAAGGCCTGATCCTGATCGCGGCGGCGTTGGCCGCCGCCGCCAGCCGCGACTCGACGCTGGCGCTCCAGCTGCGCGCGGCGGCGGCGCGCTGGCGCGCATGGCGCGCCGGCATGCTGCCGCGCCAGCTGGGCGGGCCGGACCGGCGGCTGGCGCTGCCGGAGGCCGGAGTCGACCTCTCACCCCGGCCGGGCTTCGCCGTCCGTCACGCCCAGACCCTGCGCTACGCCTTGCCGGCCGTGGTCTGCCTGCTGCTGGTGCTGGTCGTCACCCAATGGACCCTGGGCCGTTCGCTCACGCATTGGGGCTACTGGAACGCGCTGATCGTGCTGTCCAGCTTCCTGGCCATCCTGGCGCTGGGGCAGGGCGCGGTGATCCTGACCGGCGGGCTGGACCTGTCGCTGCCCTGGACCATCGGCCTGTCGGGCATCCTGTTCGCGGGCATGACGCAGGGCATGGACGCGGCCATGCCGGGCGCGCTGGCGGCGGTGTTGCTGGTCGGCGGTCTGATCGGGCTGGTCAACGGCCTGGCCGTGGCGGCGCTGGGGCTGTCGCCCATCGTCGCCACGCTGGCCGTCAACGGCATCTTGCAAGGTCTGTCGCTGCTGTACTCGGGCGGCACGCCGGCGGGCTTCGCGCCGCCGCTGCTGCGCGGCTTCATGACGGGGCAGGTGCTGGGCGTGACGCCGGTGGTGCCGGCGATGGCGCTGTTCGCCGTGCTGGCGGTGCTGCTGCTGTCGCACACGGCCTTCGGCCGGCGCGTGTACGCGGTCGGCAACAGCGTGCGCGCGGCGCGGCTGGCGGGCGTGCCGGTGGGGCGCACGCTGGTCTGCGCCTATGTGCTGTCGGGCCTGTGCGCCGCGCTGGCCGGCATCCTGCTGACGGGTTTTTCCGGCCAGGCCAGCCTGGGCATGGGCGATGACTACCTGCTGCCGTCGATCGCGGCGGTGGTGGTGGGCGGCGGCCTGATCACGGGCGGACGCGGACATTATCTGGGCATGCTGGCGGGCGTGCTGCTGCTGACGGCGTTGCAGACGCTGCTGGCCGGCAGCAACCTGCCTTACGCGACCCGCGCCATCCTGTACGGGCTGGTGGTGCTGGGCGCGGTGATCGCGCTGCGCGAGCGGCGCGCATAGCGGATTCGGACCGGGCCGCCTTGCGCGGCCCGCCATCAGGCGGCGCGAGCCGCGGGAGAGAGAGCAGCATGGCGAATGTGGCAATCATCGGCGCGGGCCTGATCGGCCGGGCATGGGCCCTGGTGTATGCGCGCGGCGGGCACCGTGTCCGCCTGTGGGACAGCCAGCCCGGGCAGGTCGAGCAGGCGCTGGCCTTCGCGCGCGAGGTGGCGCCGGGCCTGGCGCAGGCGGGCCTGTTGCGCGGGCGCACGGTGGACCAGCTGCTGGCGGCGCTGGAGCCCGTCGGGCGCATGGAGGACGCGCTGCGGGACACCGACTACGTGCAGGAAAGCACGCCCGAACGCCTGGACAGCAAGCGTCGCGTCTATGCCGAACTGGATCGTCTGGCGCCGGCCGGCGCGATCCTGGCCAGCTCGACCTCGGCGCTGCTGCCCTCGCATTTCACGGCCGACCTGCCTGGCCGCGCGCGTTGCCTGGTGGCGCATCCAATCAATCCGCCGTACCTGGTGCCGGCCGTGGAAATCGTGCCGGCGCCCTGGACCGACGCGGCCTGCGTCGAGCGCGCGCGCAGCCTGCTGGCCGAGGCCGGCCAGCAGCCCATCGTGATGCGGCGCGAGATCGACGGCTTCGTCGTCAACCGGCTGCAGGGCGCGCTGCTGCACGAGGCGTTCCGGCTGGTGGCCGACGGCTACGCCGGCGTCGAGGACGTGGACACCTGCATCCGCGACGGTTTGGCGCTGCGCTGGGCCTTCATGGGCCCGTTCGAGACCATCGACCTGAACGCCCCGGCCGGCGTGCGCGACTACGCCGAACGCTACGAAGGCATGTACGCCGAGATGTTCGAGTCCATGACCCGGCGCGTGCCTTGGAGCGGCGCCACGCTGGACCGCGTCGAGGCGCAGCGCCGCGAGCATCTGCCCGCCGACGGGCTGGCCCAGCGCCAGATCTGGCGCGACCTGCGCCTGATGGAACTGGCCGCGCACAAGGAGCGGCTGCGCCAGGGGCGGGAGCTGCCTTGAACCCCATTCCCCTTTCCGATTGTTGATTCCCCATCGCGCCGGCCGCCGGCCCGCGCATCTTCCAAGCTTGGAGCAGAAGCATGTCCCAGGAAAAAGTCATCATCACCTGCGCCATCACCGGCGCGATCCACACGCCGTCGATGTCGCCGCACCTGCCGATTCAGCCGGAGCACATCGCGCGCGAGGCCATCGCCGCCGCCGAAGCGGGCGCCGCCATCCTGCACCTGCACGCGCGCAACCCCGAGAACGGCAAGCCGGACCAGACGCCGGAAGCCTTCGCGCGCTTCCTGCCGCAGGTCAAGCAGGGCACCAACGCGGTCATCAACATCACCTCCGGCGGCAGCCCCTACATGCGGGTCGAGGAACGCGTCCGGCCCGCCGCGCAGTTCAAGCCCGAGGTCGCCTCGCTGAACATGGGCTCGATCAACTTCGGCCTGTACCACCTGCTGAACAAGTACACCGAGTTCCAGTTCGAGTGGGAACGCGAGCACCTGGAGGCCACGCGCGACCTGATCTTCCGCAACAGCTTCAAGGACATCGAGTACATCCTGTCCACCTGCTACGACAACGGCACGCGCTTTGAATTCGAGTGCTACGACATCGCCCACCTGTACAACCTGGCCCACTTCGCCGACCGGGGCCTGGTCAAGGCGCCGTTCTTCGTGCAGTCGGTGTTCGGCCTGCTGGGCGGCATCGGCACGCACCCCGAGGACGTGATCCACATGCGCCGCACCGCCGACCGCCTGTTCGGCAAGGACTACCGCTGGTCGGTGCTGGGCGCCGGCGCCAGCCAGTTCCGCATCGCGGCGCAGTCCGCCGCCATGGGCGGCAATGTGCGGGTGGGGCTGGAGGACAGCCTGTGGGCCGGCAAGGGCAGGCTGGCGCAGTCGAACGCCGAACAGGTGCGCTCGGTGCGGCAGATCATCGAGGGCCTGGGCCTGCAGATCGCCACGCCCGAGGATGCCCGCCGCATCCTGCAGCTCAAGGGCGGCGACCAGGTGGCGTTCTGAATCAAAGGAGACAGGCATGCGCATCGAGATTCTGGCCGACGTCAAGACCACGCTGGGCGAAGGGCCCTTGTGGGACGTGGACGAGCAGCGGCTGTACTGGATCGACAGTTTCGACGGCCGGGTATTCCGCTGCACCGCCGACGGCCGCGAGCTGCGCGCCTGGGACGTGCCGCAGAAGATCGGCTCAATGGCGCTGCGCAAGCAGGGCGGGGCGGTGGTGTCGCTGGCGCGCGGCTTTCACTTCCTGGATTTTCGCAGCGGCGAGGTCGAGCTGATCGTCGATCCCGAGCCCGACAAGCCCGCCAACCGGCTGAACGACGGCAAGGTCGACCGGCAGGGGCGTTTCTACGCCGGCAGCATGGACACGCAGGAAGCCGGGCCCAATGGCGCGCTCTACCGGCTGGATCCGGACCTGTCGCTGCATCGGCTGGACACCGGCATCGTGGTGTCGAACGGCCCTTGCTGGAGCCCGGACGGCAGGACCTTCTATTTCGCCGACACCTGGTCGGGCGAGATCTGGGCCTATGACTGCGATCCAGCCAGCGGCGCGATCTCGAACCGCCGCACCTTCACGCGCGTGGACATGAGCGGCGGCGGCGCGGCCGACGGCTCCACGGTGGACGCCGAGGGCTATCTGTGGAACGCCCAGGTCTACGACGGCAAGCTGGTGCGCTATGCGCCCGACGGCAGCGTGGACCGCGTCATCGAGATGCCGGTCAAGAAAGTCACCAGCGTGATGTTCGGCGGCCCGGAGCTGGACGTGCTGTACGTCACGTCCATGGCCAAGCCGCCGCTGCCGCGCTTTCCGCAGGACGGCGTGGCGCGCGGCAGCCTGTTCGCGTTGCACGGGCTGGGCGTGCGCGGCTTGCCCGAGCCGCGCTTCGGCGGTTGAAGCGGCCGGGCGGTTTGGGCCCCCGGCCCGCCTTGGCGCGGCGGCGGGTTCAGCCGCCGGAACCACCCTCGGGGCTGCCTTCCAGCGCCGCCAGGCAGTCGGCCAGCGGCGCGATGCCGCGCGCCAGCTCGGCCACGGCAGCCGCGTCCACCCGCGCCAGCGGCGGGATCTCGGCCAGCACGCGGACTTCGCCAAAACGTTCGATGGCTTCCCTGTTGCCGGGCGACAGCGGGCCGCTCATGACCACGCCCAGCACCGGGACGCTTCGGCGGCGCAGCGCCTCCAGGCTGAGCAGCGTGTGGTTGATGGTGCCCAGGCCGCTGCGCGCGGCCAGCACCACGGGCATGCCCAGCCGCGCGATCAGGTCGATCATCATGTGCCGGTCATCGATCGGCACGTACAGGCCGCCGGCGCCTTCCACGATCAGCGGCGCGTCGGTGTCCGGCGGCACGATGGTGGTGGCGTCCAGCTCGGCGTCTTCCAGCGGCGCGGCCGCCCAGGGCGACAGCGGCGCCTGCAATACGTAGGCCGGCAGGTGCAGGCGCTCGGGCGGCAGCTGCGCCAGCCCGGCCACCGTGTCGGTGTCGCCGGGTTCTTCGGCCACGCCGGTCTGCACCGGCTTCCAGTAATCGGCATTCCAGGCGCGCGCCAGGATGGCCGAGACCAGGGTCTTGCCGATGCCGGTGTCAGTGCCGGTCACGAAGACGCCGGCGCGGCGGGAGTCGGTTTTCTTCCACATGCCATAGGCCAGGTGATAGGTCACGCTGGCTCCTTGTTCGTTGAATGTCGCCAGCACGCGGCGCAGCGCCGCCGCGCCCAGCGGCTGGTGGCCGGGCGCGGCGGCGGTGGCGCCGATGCCTTTCAGGTCTTGCAGGAAATGCAGGCCGTCACGATGCTGTTGTACCAGCCGTTCGGCGCGCACGGCACCGGCCAGATTGCCCATGGCCGGACGGATGGCGCCGGGCGCGGGATAGGCCGGGGTGCCGGCGTCCAGGCCGGCGCGGGCGTGGGCGGCACGCCATTCGGCGAAGGTGTCCTCGGCCAGCGTGGCGATGGCCAGATGGCCGCCCGGCGCCAGCAGCGCGGCCAGCCGGCCCAGCCCTGCGTTCAGGTCGCCGAACCACTGCACCGCCAGGCTGGAGCAGATGAGGTCGTAGCCGCCGGGCAGGGCGTCGGGATGTTCCCCGTCCAGCGCCGCGTAGCGCACGCTGCCTTGCGGCGCGGGACCGAGCCGCGCGGTCTCCAGCATGGCCGGGGATATGTCGGTGAGCGTCCAGTCGGCCGGTCCCAGGCGGCGCGCCAGCTCGCGCGTCAGCAGTCCGGTGCCGCAGCCGATCTCCAGGATGCGCGGGCGCGGCGGCAGGTCCAGCCGGGCGATGTCCTCGGCCAGGCGCCGCGCGGCGGCGCGCTGGGCCGGGGCATGCGCTTCGTAGCGGGCGGCGGCGCGGCCGAAGCGCGCGCCGATGGCGGCGTTGCGTGCGCGGCCGTTCATGTCAGGCTCCGATGCCGGCCAGGCCGAGCGCGAAGTCGCGGATGTGTCCGGCGCACCACTGCGGGTCCGATCGCGGCAGCAAATGGCCGCCGCGCGCATGCCAGCGCAGCGCGACGCCGGGCAGCGCCGCGCCGGTCATGGCCGGCGGCACGACCGGATCCTCGGCGCCGGCCAGCGCCAGCGCCGGCATGGGCAGCGCCGCCAGTCCGGCGCGCCGGTCCTCGTCGCGCAGCGCCAGCAGGCCGCGTTCCAGCGCGGCCATGTCGGGCGCGCCGGATGGCGTGTCGTCGCCGCAGCGCGCGCGGAAATCGCGCAGCACCGCCTGGGGCTGGGCGACCAGCTGCCGCAGCATGCGGTCGAGCAGGCGCGGCGCCACGCCTTCGGGAAAGTCCGGGCCGGCGCCGAAGCGCGCGAAGCCGTTGATGCAGACCAGGCCGGCGCAGCCGGGCGGCGGCTGGCGCAACAGGCGAAGTACGCCCAGTGAATGGCCGATGGCGATCACCGGGCCGGAGACTTCCGGCAGGCGGGGGACGCCGAAATAGCCGGCGTCGTCGGCCACCTGGGGCCAGTCGGACAGGGCCGCGCGCAGCGGCGCCCAGAACGACGCGTCATAGGCCCAGCCGTGCGCGAACCAGAGCGTGGCTTGCGGCATGGTCAGGCCAGCTCGGCCGTCAGGCCGTCGATCAGGCGGGCGAGATCGTCCTCGCCATGGGCGGCGCTGAGCGCGATCCGCAGCCGGCTGGTGCCAGCGGGCACCGTGGGCGGGCGGATGGCCACGGCCAGCAGGCCGCGCCGCTCCAGCCCGGCGGCCAGGGCCAGCGCGCGGGCTTCGTCGCCGACGATGGCGGGCACGATCTGGGTCGAGGATCCGCCCGTGTCCACGCCCAGCCCCGCCAGCGCGGCGCGCAGCGTTTGCGCGCTGTCGGCCAGCCGCGAGCGTTCAGCGTCCAGTCGCGGCAGCAGGTCCAGCGCCGCGTCCATCGCGCCCAGCACGGCCGGCGGCAGCGCGGTGGTGTAGATGAAGCCCGAGCAGGCGTTGACCAGGTAGTCGCACATGACGCGCGAGCCGGCCACATAGGCGCCGAAGCCGCCCAGCGCCTTGCTGAAGGTGCCCATGATCAGGTCCACCCGGCCCGGCGCCAGGCTGGACAGGCCGGCGCCTTGGGCGCCCAGCACGCCGGTGGCGTGCGCCTCGTCCAGGTAGAGGAAGGCGTGGTGGCGTTCGGCGATCTCGCCCAGCCGGGCCACGTCGGTCCGGTCGCCGTCCATGCTGAACACGCTTTCGGTGACGATGAAGCGCACCGCCGGCTTGCCGCCGGGGCCGGGCTCGGCGCGGGCCGCCAGCAGGCTTTCCAGGTGTTCCAGGTCGTTGTGGCGGTAGCGGATCTGCTTCACGCCGGCGGCCTGGCAGCCGTGGTGCAGGCTGGCGTGGTTGAGCTTGTCGGCATAGAGCTGGACCTCGCCCTGGCCGGCGGCGGCGCGCAGCAGCGCGGGCAGCACGGCGGCGTTGGCCTGCCAGCCCGAGGCCAGCAGCAGGGCGGCCTCGGCGCCCTTGAGCCGGGCCAGCTTGGCCTCGACCTGTTCGTGCAGGTCCAGGTTGCCGCAGACCAGTCGCGAGGCCTGGGCGCCGGCGCCGCGCAGCGCGGTCCATTCGCGCGCCCGCTCGACCAGCAGCGGGTGGCGCGCCAGTCCCAGGTAGTCGTTGCTGGAGAAGTTCAGCATGGGCGCGCCGTTCAGGACGATGCGGCCGGCGGGGGCGGCGGCGGCGGTGCGCAGGCGGCGGCGCACGCGGCGCGTCTCGGCGAGCGCGAGCTCGGAGGAGAAAAGGGAATCCAGCTTCGACATCGGCAAATCCGGGGGCGGCCGGGCGCGGCGGGGCGGCCAGGCCGTAGAATGCGGGCCATTGTAGTGGAGGCGCCGCCGTCCGCCCGGCGCCCCGGCAGACGGCCCACCGGGAGTTTCCTGGCCCGGGCCTCCGGTTTTGCAGGAGCTCTATATATGCACACGCCCGACTGGGTGGCCCAGGGCCAGCCCCACATCTGGCTGCCCTATGCCCAGATGAAGACAGCCACGCCGCCGCTGCCCGTGGTGCGCAGCCACGGCAGCCGGCTGGAGCTGGCCGACGGGCGCAGCCTGATAGACGGGGTGGCGTCCTGGTGGACCGCCTGCCACGGTTACAACCATCCCCACATCGCCCAGGCCGTGCGCGCCCAGCTCGACGCCATGCCGCACGTGATGTTCGGCGGCCTGACCCACGAGCCGGCGCTGACGCTGGCGCGGCGGCTGGCGGCGCTGCTGGGGCCGGGTCTGGACCGGGTCTTCTACACGGATTCCGGCTCGGTGGCGGTGGAAGTGGCCATGAAGATGGCGCTGCAATACTGGCTCAACCAGGGCGAGCGCGGGCGTGGCCGCTTCCTGGCGTTCAAGGGCGGCTACCACGGCGACACCTTCGGCACCATGGCGGTCTGCGATCCGGAAGAGGGCATGCACAGCCTGTTCCGGGGCATGCTGACCGAGCACGACATCGTCGCCCTGCCGCGCGACGAGGCCGGCGAGGTCGAGCTGGACGCCTTCCTGGAGCGCCGGGGCCCGCAGCTGGCCGGGATCCTGGTCGAGCCGCTGGTGCAGGGCGCCGGCGGCATGCTGATGCACGATCCCGAGGTGCTGCGCCGCCTGCGCCGGCTGGCCGACCGCCACGGCCTGCTGCTGATCTACGACGAGATCTTCACCGGCTTCGGCCGCACCGGCACGATGTTCGCCTATGAACAGGCCGGCGCGCGTCCCGACATCATCACCCTGTCCAAGGCGTTGACCGGCGGCACGCTGCCGCTGGCCGCCACGGTCGCCAGCAACCGGGTATTCGACGCCTTCTGGTCCGATGACCCGTCGCACGCGCTGATGCACGGTCCCACCTTCATGGGCAACGCGCTGGCCTGCGCCGCCGCGAATGCCTCGCTGGACCTGTTCGAGCGCGAGCCGAGGCTGGATCAGGCGCGGGCGATCTGCGCCGCGCTGGAGCAAGGGCTGGCGCCGTGCCGCGAGCTGCCCTGGGTGCGCGACGTGCGCGTGCTGGGCGCGATCGGCGCGGTGGAGCTGGACGGCATCGCCGACCGCGAAGCGCTCAAGCGGCGGCTGGTCGAAGCCGGCGTCTGGGTGCGGCCGTTCGGCAACGTGGTCTACCTGACCCCGGCGCTGACCATCGCGGCGGACGAGCTGGCCGTCCTGACAGGCGCCGTGTCGGACGTGCTGCGCCGTCAGCGGCCCTGAACCGACGATGCCCGGACCGCCGGCTCGCCAGCCGCCGGTGCCGGACCGGCCGGCGGCAAATCCGGTCCGGCCGCTTGATCCATGTCAAGACGCCGGACCGGGCGGCTGGCTAAGATCGGCGCATGCGAGCCAAATCGATCTTCGCCGTCCCCGCCGGCCTGTCCGACGTCGACCGCCAGCAGCGCCGGCACGCGCTGGTGCGCCTGTCGCTGGCCTGGCTGGCCATGATGCAGGTGATGATGTTTGCCTGGCCCGGCTACCTGCGCCACGACGGCATCCCCACGGATGCCCTGGAGACGCTGGACTGGGCCATCGTGCTGATGAACTGGGCCAGTTTCGCGCTGACCGTGCCCGTGGTGCTGTACTCGGCATGGCCGATCTGGCGCCACGCCGGCGACAACCTGCGCCATGGCCGCGCCGGCATGGACGTGCCGGTGGCGCTGGGCATCGTGGCCGCCTTCATTCCCTCGGTGCACGCGACCTATACCGGACACGGCGAGGTGTATTTCGATTCCGTGACCATGTTCGTGGCCTTCCTGCTGACCGCCCGCTACCTGGAACTGTGCGCGCGTCAATCCTACGGCGGCTCGGCCGGCGGCCTGCGCCATTCCCGCGTCGAAGCGCGCCGCCTGAGCCTGGGCGCCAGCGCCGACCGGCTGGCCTCGCGCTTCGTGATGATCCAGGTGCTCCTGGCGCTGGCCGCCGCCGCGGCCTGGGCCTATATCGATCCGGCCCACAGCATTCCGGTGATGGTGGCGCTGCTGGTCATGAGCTGTCCCTGCGCGATGTCGATGGCCGTGCCCACGGCCATGGCCTCGGCGCACGCCGCGCTGGCGGCGCATCCGTCCATGCCCGACGCGGCCTTGCAGGCGCTGCTGGACGAGGCGGGCCGCAAGGCGCGCCAGAACTTGCATGGCTCGCTTGTATGGCATCTGCTGATGACGCCGCTGGCGCTGGTCGGCTGGGTCACGCCCTGGCTGGCGGCCATCACCATGCTGCTGTCCTCGCTGGCGGTGGCCTGGAACTCCTGGCGGCTGTCGCGCCGCGACTGGTCCGGCGCATTGGCCGCTGGCGCGCCGGAATCCGCATGACCATCCTCTACCTGCTGCTGCCCCTGTCGCTGCTGTTCGTGCTGGCGATCGGCGTGTCGCTGTGGTGGGCCGTGTTCAACGGCCAGTACGACGACACCGACAGCGCCGGCACGGCCATCCTGCGCGACGACGACAGCGGGCCGGGCAGCCGGGGCTAGGCCGCCGCCGCTCGGTGTCCGCGCTGCGATGTCGGCGCCGGGGCCTGAGATCCGCCGCCGCCGATATGTCTGATCCGGTCGGAAGCCGCTGCTTCTGACCCGTTGCCCGCGCGCCGCGTTCCCCATTTCTCGAGTAGGGACTTGATCCACATCAACGCGGGTTTACCCCGGCCCCCCCATCATTGAAGCCTGGAACTGTTTGTTTCTTTTAGGGGAAGGGTGATGAACGATTGCGCCGCAATCGCAAGCAAGGCCGACACCTTCAACTACAAGATCGTGAGGCAATTCGCGCTCATGACGGTAGTGTGGGCAATCGTCGGCATGGCTGTGGGCGTACTGCTCGCCGCGCAGCTGATTTGGCCTCAGTTGAACTTCGACACCGCCTGGCTGACCTATGGCCGGCTGCGTCCGCTGCACACCAACGCGGTGATCTTCGCGTTCGGCGGCAGCGCGCTGTTCACCACGTCGTACTACGTGGTCCAGCGCACCTGTCAGACCCGCCTGTTCTGCGGCCCGCTGGCCGCGTTCACCTTCTGGGGATGGCAGATCGTCATCGTCGCCGCCGCGATCACCCTGCCGCTGGGCTACACCAGCAGCAAGGAATACGCGGAACTCGAATGGCCCATCGACATCCTGATCACGCTGGTCTGGGTGGCCTACGCCATCGTGTTCTTCGGCACCATCATCAAGCGCCGCTCCAAGCACATCTACGTGGCCAACTGGTTCTTCGGCTCGTACATCCTGACCATCGCCATCCTGCACATCTTCAACAACCTTGAAGTGCCGGTGTCGATGTGGAAGTCGTACTCCGCCTACGCCGGGGTGCAGGACGCCATGGTGCAGTGGTGGTACGGCCATAACGCCGTGGGCTTCTTCCTGACCACCAGCTTCCTGGGCATGATGTACTACTTCGTGCCCAAGCAGGCCGGCCGTCCGATCTACTCGTACCGCCTGTCCATCGTCCACTTCTGGGCGCTGGCCTTCACGTACATGTGGGCGGGCCCGCACCATCTGCTGTACACCTCGCTGCCGGACTGGACCCAGTCGCTGGGCATGACCTTCTCGCTGATCCTGCTGGCGCCTTCGTGGGGCGGCATGATCAACGGCATCATGACGCTGCAGGGCGCCTGGTACAAGCTGCGCACCGATCCGATCCTGAAGTTCATGGTCACGGCGCTGTCGTTCTACGGCATGTCGACCTTCGAAGGCTCGATGATGTCGATCCGCACGGTCAACGCGTTGTCGCACTACACGGACTGGACCATCGGCCACGTGCACTCCGGCGCGCTGGGCTGGGTCGCCATGATCTCGTTCGGCTCGCTGTACTACCTGATCCCGCGCCTCTATGGCCGCGAGAAGATGCACAGCGTCAAGGCCATCGAACTGCACTTCTGGATCGCGACCATCGGCGTGGTGCTGTACATCGCCGCCATGTGGATCGCCGGCGTGCAGCAGGGCCTGATGTGGCGCGACACCGCCGCCGACGGCACCCTGGTCTACAGCTTCGTCGAGGAACTGAAGACGCGCGTTCCGTACTACCTGATTCGTCTGCTGGGCGGCACCCTGTTCCTGTCGGGCGTGTTCGTGATGGCGTGGAACGTCTGGATGACGGTGCGCGGCGCGACCGCGGTCAACCCCGCCATTCCCCAGGACGATCCGCAAGCCGCGCGCACGCCGGTCACCGCCGCCGCTCCGGCTACCGTTTGACGAGGACATCATGGCCAACAAGCAACACGGCTTCTTTTCCCACCAGACGCTCGAGAAGAACATCGGCTGGATGATCATCGCCAGCATCCTGGTGGTGTCCTTCGCCGGCCTGGTGCAGATCATCCCGCTGTTCTTCCAGCACAGCACCACGCAGGCGGCCGAGGGCGTCGAGCCCTACAGCCCCCTGCGCCTGATGGGCCGCGACATCTACATCCGCGAGGGCTGCGTCGGCTGCCATTCCCAGCAGGTGCGCCTGCTGGCGGCCGAAGTGCAGCGCTACGGTTCGTACTCGCTGGCCTCGGAATCGGTGTTCGACCATCCGTTCCTGTGGGGTTCCAAGCGCACGGGTCCCGACCTGGCGCGCCTGGGCGAGCGCTATTCCGACGAGTGGCACCGCATCCACCTGCGCAACCCGCGCATGGTGGTGCCGGAGTCCAACATGCCGGCCTATCCGTGGCTGGAGAAGACCTCGATCACCGGCCAGAACGTGCAGGACCGCATGCGCGCCCTGCGCCTGGTGGGCGTGCCGTACAGCGACGAGGAAATCGCCGCCGCGCCCAAGGCCATCGAGGGCAAGACGGAAGAGGACGCGCTGGTGGCCTACCTGCAAGGGCTGGGCGTGGGCGTGCGCAAGGCGCAGCAGGCCAAGAAGGCCGCCGCCGCCGAGGAAGCCGCCAAGAAGGCCGTCGACGCCGCCAGGCAGCCGGCCGCCCAGCCGGCCTCGGGAGGCTGATCATGGCCTACATCAGCGCAATCGTCACCGCCATCTCGATGGCAACCTTTTTCGGCATCGTCTGGTGGGCCTGCTCGCGCGGCCGCCAGAGCGCCAACAGCGAATCGGCGATGCTGCCGTTCGCGCTGCCCGATGAATTCGGGCCGGCACAACAAGATGGAGCGAATCGGTCATGAGCGATTTCGTCAATGGCTTCTGGGGGTATTTCATCTCCGTCGTCGCCGTGGGCGGCGTGGTCTGGTGCGTGTGGCTGCTGTACACGCAGCGTCGCTGGCTCAGCACCAAGCCGGCCAACGGCCAGGTCGAGGACACCGGCCATGTCTGGGACGGCGACCTGACCGAGCTGAACAACCCGGTCCCCAGCTGGTGGACCTGGATGTACCTGCTGGCTTGCGTGTTCGCGCTGGGCTACCTGTTCTTCATGCCGGGCCTGGGCGAATACAAGGGCTCGCTGGGCTACAGCAGCGCCGAGGAAGTGGCGCGCAACCAGGCCAAGCTGGCCGAGGCGGTGCGCCCCATCTATGCGCGTTTCGAGACCATGACCGTGCCGCAGATCGCCGCCGACCCCGGCGCGCGTGAGATCGGCCAGCGCCTGTTCCTGAACACCTGCGCACAGTGCCACGGCTCGGACGCCAAGGGCGGCCCCAGCTTCCCCAACCTGGCCGATGGCGACTGGCTGCACGGCGGCTCTCCCGAAGCCATCATGCAGACCATCACCAAGGGCCGCATCGGCGTGATGCCCCCGTGGAAGGGCGTGATCGATCCCAAGACGGCCGGCGATATCGCGCAATACGTGCGCTCGCTGTCGGGCCTGACCGCCGATCCGGTGCGCGTGTTCCGCGGCAAGCGCGAGTTCGCCAACTACTGCGTGGCCTGTCACGGTGTCGACGGCAAGGGCAATCAGTCGCTGGGCGCGCCGAACCTGACGGACGAAGTCTGGCTCTATGGCAGCTCGGAAGCGACCATCGTGCAGACCATCCTGGAAGGACGCCAGAACCGCATGCCCGCGCATGAGGACGTGCTGACGCCCGACCAGATCAAGATCCTGACGGCCTGGGTGTGGGGCCTGTCCAACAAGCCGGACGCCAAGCCGCAGGCGGCCGAGAAGACGGCGGCCCGCTGATCGCGGACCTGTATGTGGCATAGAGCCTGAGAGAAACGGCGTTTCTCTCAGGCGACGTGGACTTGATGAGTACGGAGCAGCAAATGAAGATGACCCCCCACGCCGCGCGCGCGTTGTGCGCTTGCTGCCCCCCCGAGGGGGGCGCGTTTCATCTTGGGGCGGCCCTGCGATGAAAAACGATGGGTCAACCGCAACCGTCAGCACGCCGCCCGGCGGCGATCCGCCGCCCTGGCGGCCGCATGTGCGGCCGCCGCGTCCCGGCCAGGAAACGCTGGAACAGACCCTGGCCGGCGTGCGCAGCAAGATCTACCCGCGATCCGTCAGCGGCCTGTTCGCGCGCTGGCGCATCGCCTTCGTCTTTCTGACCCAGCTCATCTTCTACGGCCTGCCCTGGCTGCAATGGAATGGCCGCCAGGCCGTGCTGTTCGACCTGGGCGCGCGCAAGTTCTACCTGTTCGGCCTGGTGCTGTGGCCGCAGGACGTGGTCTACCTGGCGGTGCTGCTGGTGATCTCGGCGCTGGCGCTGTTCCTGTTCACCGCCGTGGCCGGCCGGCTGTTCTGCGGCTACGCCTGTCCGCAGACCGTCTACACCGAGATCTTCATGTGGATCGAGCGCAAGGTCGAAGGCGACCGCGTGGCCCGCATCCGCCTGGACGAGTCGCCCTGGTCCTGGCACAAGGCGCGGTTGAAGATCACCAAGCATTTCCTGTGGATCGCGCTGGCCTGGTGGACCGGCTCGACCTTCATCGGCTATTTCGCGCCCATCCGCGAACTGGGACATGAACTGTTCACCTTGCAGCTTGGTCCCTGGCAGTGGTTCTGGATGGTGTTCTACGGATTCGCCACCTGGGGCAACGCCGGCTTCATGCGCGAGTCGGTCTGCAAGTACATGTGCCCCTACGCCCGCTTCCAGAGCGTGATGGTCGATCCGGACACCTTCGTGGTCACCTATGACAAGCGTCGCGGCGATCCGAGAGGCGGCCGCTCGCGCAAGGTCGACCACAAGGCCGCCGGCCTGGGCGACTGCGTCGATTGCAGCCTGTGCGTGCAGGTCTGTCCGACCGGCATCGACATCCGCGAAGGGCTGCAATACATGTGCATCGGCTGCGGCGCCTGTATCGACGCCTGCGAGCAGGTGATGGACAAGATGCAGTACGAGCCGGGCCTGATCCGCTATACGTCCGAGCGCGCCATGCTGGACGGCCTGTCGACCAAGAGCGCCCGCTCGCACCTGCTGCGTCCGCGCGTGCTGGTCTACGGCACGCTGATCCTGATCCTGGTCATCGCCTTCATCGCCTCGCTGGCCATGCGCAATCCCCTGCGCGTGGACGTGATCCGCGATCGTGGCGTGCTGGGCCGCGAAGTGGCCGGCGGACTGATCGAGAACGTGTACCGCCTGCAGATCATCAATACGTCGGACTCGCCGCTGCGCCTGCGTCTGTCGGCCGAGGGCCTGCCCGGACTGGCGGTGCTGGCCGGCCAGGAAGCGTCGGACGTGGTGGAGGTCGAGGCCGCCGCCAACAAGCTGGTGCCGATGGTGATCCGCGTACCCGCGGGCGGCAAGCCCGGCGCGCACCCGATCACCTTGCACGCCCGCGCCCAGGACGGCGAGAATCGCGGCATCGAGACCGACGAACCCGCCAGCTTCTACATTCCCAACTGAGCGCGGCATGGACCCGCGCAAGGATCAAAGGACACGCTATGACTACCGCCACGATCGCCAAGCCCTGGTACCGTGAATTCTGGCCCTGGTTCCTGATGGCCGGCCCGTTCCTGGCGATGCTGGGCTGCTTCATCACCATGTATTTCGCCTTCACCCAGTTCAGCAACCAGCCCATCCAGGAAGAGGGGCTGGTCAAGCGCGGGCTGGTCATCGAGCACCAGGGAGCGGGGGCGGCGCGTTAGGCGGCCGTCCGGTCCAACCCGTAAGACAAAGGAGGGGCACGCATGGGCCTGAGATCGTTGATGTGGATCCTGTGGCCGTCGTTCCTGGCGGCGGCAGCCTGTAGCGCGCTGATCTTCGCGCTGATCGACCCACTGGACGTGGCCATATTCGGGCACGTGCCCACCGGGCGCACCGGCTTCTACACCGTGTCCTTCTTCGTGCTGTGGGTGATGGCCGGGCTGTCCAGCGCGCTCACGGCCTATCTGATGCCCAAGCCCAGGGAAGACGACGAGCTGTAATGGCGGCGGGGCGGGCGGCCCGGGATCCATTTCCGGTCTGAACACGCTCCAGGGCCGGCCTAGGCCGCCGCGCCCGCCTCGTGCAGCAGCTCGACGAAATGACGCGCCGGCGCGCTCAGCGGCCGGTCGCGCGGCACGATGCTGCCGAACGCCGTCAGCGCGTGCCGGATCTGGTACGGCAGGATGGCCAGCAGGCCGTGGGCCGCGTAGCGGCTGGCCACGGACTCCGGAATCACGCCCAGCATGGTCGACTTCATCGCCAGGTTGGTGGTGGTCAGGATGGAGGCCGATTCGATCAGGCCCGGCGGCGTGGCCGCGTCATGGGAGCGGAACTCCTGCTCGATCACGTCGCGCATCGGGCTGCCCTGCGGCTGCAGGATCCACGGATACTCCCGCAAGGCCTCGAAACTGACGCGCGCGCGTCCGGCCAGGGGGTGGTCGACGGCCGCGATCACCGACAGCGCCTCGTCGCCGATGGGGCGGAACACATAGTCGCGCGGCGGCAGCGTCAGCATGCGGCCGATCACCACATCCAGCCGGCCCTCGTTCAGCCGTCCGATCAGCAGGTCGCTGGTGCCCGTCGAAATCTCCACCGCCAGCAGCGGATAGGTCTGCTTGAGCCGCAGCAGTGCGTCGGTCAGCGGCCCGGGCGAGGCGGCCATGATGCTGCCGATGAAGAGCTTGCCCGCGCTGCCGAGCCGCAGCTCTTCCAGCTCGCGCGCCAGCGAGGACACCGTGCCGCGCATGCCGCGGAAATAACCCATCACGCAATCGCCCGCCGCCGTCAGCGCCAGGCCGCGGCCTACCCGCTCGAACAGCGGCTGGCCGATGGCCTGCTCCAGCTCGTGCAGCATCTTGCTGGCGGCCGACTGGGTCATGTTCAGCGCCGCCGCCGCCGCGCGCAGCGTGCCGCGTTCCTCGATGGCCAGCAGCAGCACGATCTGCCGCATGCGCAGGCGCGCCAGCAGGGCGGGGGCATTCAGGGCTCGTTCCATGATTGATCGCCTGGAGTGAACGGTTGGTGCCAAAGTTTCATTTTACGGAAACGAATCGACTCCCTAAGATGGCTGCATCAAAACAAGCCGCCGGGCACGAACCCGGAATGGCGCAAAGCCCCCAAGGAGACAAGCATGAAGACCCGTTTGCTGGCCGCGATCGCGGCGGGCGCCCTGTGCCTGGCGGCATCGGGCCCATCCCTGGCGCAGGACGCCAACTGGCCCGTCAAGCCGCTGCGGCTGCTGGTGGGATCGGCCCCCGGCGGCGGCACCGACGCCATGGCGCGCGCGGTGGCCGACAAGCTGGGTCCGAGGCTGGGCCAGACCGTGGTGGTGGAGAACAAGCCGGGCGCCTCGAACACGCTGGCCGCCGACCTCGCGGCCAAATCCGGAGACGCGCACACCATGGTGATGGGCGTGTCCACCGCCCATGCCATCGCCCCGCACCTGCTCAAGCTGGGCTATGACAACGACCGCGACCTGACGCCGGTGGTGTTCGTGGGCGCGGTGCCCAACATCCTGGTCGTCAACAACCAGGTGCCGGCGCGCACGGTGCAGGAACTGATCGCGCTGCTCAAGGGCAAGCCGGGCGAGTACAACTTCGCCAGCAGCGGCGCCGGCAGCACCCAGCACATCGCGGCCGAGCTGTTCAAGGACGCCACCGGCGTGCAGATCACGCACATTCCCTATCGCGGCAGCGGCCCGGCCATGGTCGACCTGATGGGCGGCCAGGTGCAGATCGCCTTCGAGACCGCGTCCTCGGTGATTCCGCACATCAAGAGCGGCAAGGTGCGGGCGCTGGCGGTCTTGAGCGCCGCCCGCAATCCGCAGCTGCCCGACGTGCCCACCATGGCCGAGGCCGGCGTGCCCGGCGTGGAGATGAGCGCCTGGTATGGCATCTACATGCCCAGCGGCACGCCCGCCGCGATCCAGCGCCGCGTGCACGACGAGGTCAACGCCATCCTGGCGCTGTCCGACACCCGCGCGCGCCTGCAGGCCATCGGCGCCGACGTCAGCCCGATGAGCCAGGAACAGTTCGCCCGCTTCCATCAGGCCGAGAACCAGCGCTACGCCGCGATCATCAAGAAGAACCACATTTCCGTCGAGTGAAGACCATCATGCATCCGCAGCATCGAACCGCCGGCCAGCCGGCGCAGGACCTGCCCGTCGTCGCCCTGACGCTGGGCGACCCGGCCGGCATCGGCCCGGAACTGATCGCCCGCCTGCTGGCGCGGCCCGAGGCGGGGCAACTGGCCAACGTCGTGCTGATCGGCGACCCCTGGCTGTGGGAAGCGGGGCAGCGGATCGCCGGCGTGCGCGTGGCGCTCGATCCGGTGGACAGCTTCGCCGCCGCGCGCGGCCGGCCCGCCACCGGCCGCGCCGCCTGGCTGGCGATGGACACGGTGCGGCCCGGCGACGTCAGCCCGGGCCAGGCCGGCGCGGCCGGCGGCGCATCGGTGCTGCGCGCGCTGGACGCCTGCATGGACGCGGCGCTGGCCGGCCACGTCGACGCCATCTGCTTCGCGCCGCTGAACAAGCACGCCATGAAGCTGGGCGGCCTGCGCCACGACGACGAACTGCATCATTTCGCCCAATACCTGGGCGTGACCGGTTACTTCTGCGAGTTCAACACGCTCGGCGATCTGTGGACCTCGCGCGTGTCCTCGCACATCCCGCTGAAGGACGCGGCCGCCGCGCTGAGCGTGGCCGGCATCAAGGACGCCGCCCGGCTGATCCACCGCGCCTTGCAGGCCAGCGGCGTGCCCGAGCCGCGCGTGGCCGTGGCCGCCTTCAACCCGCATGGCGGCGATGGCGGCACCTGCGGCCGCGAGGAAGTCGACATCATCGCGCCGGCGGTGCGCGAACTGAACCAGGAAGGCTTGCCGGTGCAGGGGCCGTTTCCGGCCGACACCATCTTCCTGAAGGCCCAGGCCGGCGAGTTCCAGGCCATCGTCACCATGTATCACGACCAGGGCCAGATCGCGATCAAGCTGCTGGGCTTCTCGCGCGGCGTGACGGTGCAGGGCGGGCTGCCCATTCCCATCACCACGCCCGCGCATGGCACCGCCTACGACATCGCCGGCCAGGGCAGGGCGAGCGACGCGGCCACATGGCAGGCCTTCAACGTGGCCTGCCGCATGGGTCGTTCGCACCGCGCGGCGCGCGCCGCCCGGGCCTGAACCGGTATCCAGACATTCCGGCGCGGTCCGCGCGCCGTTCCCCACGCCTCAGGAATCCCCTCATGAAAATCAAATCCGTGCGCGCCCGCGTCTACGAATGGACCGGCAAGACCGTGCCGCCGCAAGGCAATTTCTGCTCCAACGCCATGGACCTGCTGTATTCGCCGCAGGAAACCATGAGCACCTTCCGCTTCCACGGCTGGACCGTGGTCGAGATCGAGACCGACGACGGCATCGTGGGCCTGGGCAACGTGGCGCTGGCGCCGCGCATCGCCAAGGCCATCGTCGACCAGTACCTGGCGCCGCTGGTCATCGGCCACGACCCCTGGGACTACGAGTACCTGTGGCAGCGCATGTATCGCGCCACCCACGCCTGGGGCCGCAAGGGCGTGGCCATGGCGGCGATCTCGGCGGTGGACCTGGCCATCTGGGACATCCTGGGTAAGTCCGTGGGCAAGCCGGTGTTCAAGCTGCTGGGCGGGCGCACCAAGGAGAAGATTCCCTGCTACTACTCCAAGCTCTATCGCGGCGATCTCGACGCCATGCAGCGCGAGGCGCAGACCTATCTGGACCAGGGCTTTCGCGCATTCAAGATGCGCTTCGGCTACGGTCCGGCGCATCTGCAGCACGGCGTGGCCGAGAACCTGAAATCGGTCGAGGCCGTGCGCGAGGTGATCGGCTACGACACCGACCTGATGCTGGAGTGCTACATGGGCTGGAACCTGGAATACGCCAAGCGCATGCTGCCCAAGCTGGAGAAGTTCGAGCCGCGCTGGCTGGAAGAGCCGGTAATCGCGGACGATATCGACGGCTACGCCGAGCTGAACCGCATGGGCTCGATTCCCATTTCGGGCGGCGAGCACGAATTCTCGCTCTATGGCTTCAAGCAGCTGCTGGACCGCAAGGCCATCTCGGTGGCGCAGTACGACACCAACCGCGTCGGCGGCATCACCGCCGCGCACAAGATCAATGCGTTGTGCGAGGCCCATAGCGTGCCGGTGATTCCGCACGCCGGCCAGATGCACAACTATCACCTGACCATGAGCACGCTGGCCTCGCCCATGAGCGAGTATTTCCCCATGTTCGACGTGGAGGTCGGCAACGAGCTGTTCTATTACATCTTTGACGGCGAGCCCACGGCCAGCAACGGCTTCATCGACCTGGACGACGCCAGGCCCGGCCTGGGGCTGACGCTCAAGACCGAGTTCCTGGACCAGTTCCGCATCACCGAGTGAGGCCGCCATGCCCGGACTTTCCAACCCGCGCTATCGCGGCATCTTCCCCGTCGTTCCCACCACCTTCGGCGAGGACGGCGCGCTGGACCTCGCCAGCCAGCGGCGTTGCGTCGATTTCATGATCGATTCCGGCGTGGACGGGCTGTGCATCCTGGCCAATTTCTCGGAGCAGTTCCTGGTCTCGGACGAGGAGCGGGAGATCCTGACCCGCGCGGTGCTGGAACACGTGGCCGGCCGCGTGCCGGTGATCGTTACCACCACGCACGCCAGCACCCGCGTCTGCGCCGAGCGCAGCCGCCGCGCCCAGGACATGGGCGCGGCCATGGTCATGGTCATGCCGCCGTACCACGGCGCCACCTTCCGCTTCGGCGAGGCGCAGGTGCGCGCCTTCTACCAGGGCGTGTCCGACCGCATCGGCATTCCCATCATGATCCAGGACGCGCCGGCCGCCGGCACGCCGCTGTCGCCCGCCTTCCTGGCCGGCATGGCGCGCGAGATCGAGCAGGTCTCGTACTTCAAGATGGAAACGGCCGGCGCCGCCGGCAAGCTGCGCGAGCTGATCGCGCTGGGCGGCGAGGCGGTCGAGGGCCCCTGGGACGGCGAGGAGGCCATCACGCTGCTGGCCGACCTGGAGGCCGGCGCGACCGGATCCATGACCGGCGGCGGCTATGCCGACGGCATCCGGCCCATCATCGAAGCCCATCGCCGTGGCGATGTCGAGGCCGCCTACGCGCAGTACCAGCGCTGGCTGCCGCTGATCAACCACGAGAACCGCCAGGCCGGCTTCCTGGCCGCCAAGGCGTTGATGAAGGAGGGCGGCGTGATCGCCTGCGACGCCCCGCGCGCGCCCTGGCCGCCGCTGCATCCCGAGACGCGGCGGCAGTTGCTGGCGATCGCGCGCAGGCTGGACCCGCTGGTGCTGCGCTGGGGGCGTTGAACGCAAGCGCCGGGCTGGCGGCGCCGGCCCGATCCGCGGCCGCCCGGCAGGTCCTTGCCGCCCGCCATTGGCCAGCGGCCGCGAACATAGCGTTCCGCTCCCGCTGACAAGGTCGTATCCCACGGCAGGTAAAATCCCCGCTGTTCCAAACCATCCAGCGGGGCGTCCGTGCAGCCGGTCATTTCAGTCCAGGGCTTGTCCAAGCGATATGCATCCGGGTTCCAGGCGCTCAAGGGCGTGGACCTGGAAATCCGGCGCGGAGAGATCTTCGCCCTGCTCGGGCCCAACGGCGCGGGCAAGACCACGCTGATCAGCATCATCTGCGGCATCGTCAACGCCACCGAGGGCCGGGTGCTGGCCGACGGCCATGACATCGTCGCCGACTACCGCAAGGCCCGCGCCAAGATCGGGCTGGTGCCGCAGGAAATCTCCACCGACGCCTTCGAGAGCGTGTGGAACACGGTGTCGTTCAGCCGCGGGCTGTTCGGCGAGCCGGCCAATCCCGCCCTTATCGAGAAGATCCTGCGCGACCTGTCGTTGTGGGACAAGAAGGACAACCGCATCATGGCGCTGTCCGGCGGCATGAAGCGGCGCGTCATGATCGCCAAGGCGCTGTCGCACGAGCCGCAGATCCTGTTCCTGGACGAGCCCACCGCCGGCGTGGACGTGGAGCTGCGGCGCGGCATGTGGGACATGGTGCGGCGGCTGCGCGAGAACGGCGTGACCATCATCCTCACCACGCACTACATCGAGGAAGCCCAGGAAATGGCCGATCGCGTCGGCGTGATCCGCAAGGGCGAGATCATCCTGGTCGAGGAAAAGCACGCGTTGATGGAAAAACTGGGCAAGCGCCGGCTGGCGCTGACGCTGAAGACGCCGCTGGCGGCCGTGCCGCCCGGTCTGGAGGCCTATGCGCTGGAGCTGGCCGAAGACGGCCGCAAGCTGGTCCATACCTACGGCAAGCAGGACGGCGGCGATATCTCGCTGCTGCTGCGCGCCCTGGCCGAGCGCGGCGTCGAATTCACCGACCTCAATACCTCCGAAAGCTCGCTCGAGGAGATCTTCGTCAGCCTGGTGCACGCGCAATCATGAACTTCCACGCCATCCTCGCCATCTACAAGTTCGAAATGGCGCGCGCCTGGCGCACGCTGATGCAGAGCGTGGCCTCGCCGGTCATCTCCACCGCGCTGTACTTCGTCGTGTTCGGCTCGGCCATCGGCTCGCATATGGTCGAGATCGACGGCGTCAGCTACGGCGCCTTCATCGTGCCCGGCATGATCATGCTGGCGCTGCTTACGCAGAGCATCGCCAACGCCTCGTTCGGCATCTACATGCCGCGCTTCACCGGCACCATCTATGAAATCCACTCGGCGCCGATCTCCTACGTGGAGATCGTGGCCGGCTACGTGGGGGCGGCCGCCAGCAAGTCCATCCTGCTGGGCCTGATCATGCTGGCCACGGCGCGGCTGTTCGTGTCCTTCGGCGTGGCGCATCCGTTCTGGATGCTGGGCTTCCTGGTGCTGACGGCGGTCACGTTCAGTCTGTTCGGCTTCATCATCGGCATCTGGGCCGACGGCTTCGAGAAGCTGCAGATCATCCCGCTGATGATCATCACGCCGCTGACCTTCCTGGGCGGCACCTTCTATTCCATCAAGATGCTGCCGCCGTTCTGGCAGAGCGTCACGCTGCTGAACCCCGTGGTCTACCTGGTCAGCGGATTCCGCTGGGCATTCTACGGAGTGGCCGATGTCAGCGTGGGCGTCAGCGCCGGCATGACGCTGGCCTTCCTGGCGCTGTGCCTGGTCTGCGTGCGCTGGATCTTCAAGACCGGGTACCGGCTCAAGACCTGAGCCGGGCGGTGCGGGATCGGGCGGCTTGCGTTCAAGCCTGAGTGGAGGCCGCCTGCGCGGCGCGGGCCAGGCCGCCGTGCGCGTCCAGCAGCCGTTCGCGCCAGGCATGGACGGCGTCGTCCGGCGCCAGCAGTTCCTGCGCGCTGGTGCAGCGCGCCCACATGAACATCCCGAACACCGCGTAGTCAGCATAGGCCGGCGCGTCGCCGGCCAGGTAGGGCTGGCGCGCCAGCGTCAGGCGCAGCGGCTGCAGGGCGGCGCGCAGCGCCTCGATCTGCGCCGCATAGCCGGCCGGCAGCTCCTCCAGCGGGCCGAAGCGCTTTTCGCGCGTGACGCGGAAGTAGTCGCGGTCCTTCTCGTGGATCAGCGCGTGGATGGACGGCAGCAGCAGCCGGGCCAGGATGGGCACCAGCGTGGCGTCGCTCCAGCTGTTGACGAACAGGCTCAGCTTGCGGCCGGCCTCGCCGCCGAACAGCGAGGGGCGGTCGGGAAAGGCGTCTTCCAGGTGGCAGGCGATCCGCCAGGAATCGCTGACCGCCTGGCCGTCGTGCAGCAGCACCGGCACCAGCTTCTGGCCGGAGAACGCGATCTCTTCCTTGTCCGTGAAACGCCACGGCACCGTGGCGGCCGACAGCCCCTTGTGGGCCAGGGCCATGTGGATCTTCCAGCAATGCGGGCTGAACCGCAGCGACGCGTCGGCGCCGGCCAGGTCGTACAGGGTGAGATCGGGATTCAAGGCGATGCGCTCCTTGCGATGGCGGGACGGAAATCCCCGGCCCCAAGGATAGCGCGTTACGCCGATCCGCCGGCATGGCGGATCGGCGGGACAGCAGGCTAGCGCGTCTTGCCGGACGGATTGAGCTTGGACACGCGCTGCTGCAATTGCGGATCCTGCTGCACGGCGCGGCTGATGCCGTTGAATTCGTCGACGGTCAGGCCGTCGGCGCGCACCAGCTGCACCATTTTCTCGTCGGCTTCCTTGACCAGCTTCTGCTTGGCCTCGTCGGTCTTGGCCGATTCGACCTTGGGCCGATATTCGTCCACGACGCCCGAGACCTTCTGCGAGGCCGAGGCAAAGCGTTGCAGCTGCTGGTCGGACGGCTGCGGCACGGCCGGCGCCTGCATCGGCGATGGCGTCTGGCTGGCTGGAGGCTGTTGCTGCGCCAGGACCGGCGCGGCCAGGGCGGCGGACAGCAGGGCGGCGTACAGGAACGTGCTGGGGGATCGCTGCATGGGGACCTCCTTGTAATGCGTAAAGCGTGGCAGGCCAAAGGGGAGCCCCGTCGGGGCATCCCGATGGATACGGGTCCATGATGGCAAAGCACGCCGGCCGGCCTCAAGTTTCCCGATGTGTTTTCCTGTGTCGGCGAGCCACCGCAAGGTCGCGGCGCCGTCCCAGGGCGCGCCCTGGGACGACGCCGGAAACGTTTTGCGCGATTTGGTAGGCGCTGCTGGCCGCCATGTTTCCTTGCGTGTGCGGCCGCGCCATAATCTGGGGCCGTCCCTTCCAACCGAGGCCATGCCGTCCATGAGCGCGCTGCGCATTTCCACCGACAAGTCCGAACTCGACGTTGACATGATCCACGCCTTCCTGCGCGACCAGACGCCCTGGGCGCGCGGCATGCCCCGGGACACGCTGGAGCGCGCGCTGGCCGGCTCGCGCTGTTACGGCGCCTACCTGGACGGACGCCAGGTGGCCTTCGCGCGGCTGGTGACGGACGAGGCCACCTTCGCCTATCTGTGCGATGTGTTCGTGCTGCCGGACTGCCGGGGCCGGGGCTATTCGCGCGAGCTGATGCGCCACGTGTTCGACGATCCGGTTGTGGCGGCGTTGCGGCGCATCGTGCTGGTGACGACCAGCGCGCATGGCGTCTACGCGCCGCTGGGCTTCACCGCGCCCGAGCATCCCGAACGCTACATGGAACTGCACCGCCCGGATGTCTATGCGGCGTCGCCGGCCGTTGCCGGCTAGCGAGCCATGCAGGTTTTCGGTCGCCGGAAAGGCAAGGGCGTGGCAGACCGGCGTTCCTAGGCCAGCAGCATGCCCAGCAGCACCAGCGCCAGCAGCACCAGATAGGCGCGGGCGTGCAGGCGGTCGGGGATGCGCGGGATCAGCGGCGCGCCCAGCCGGATGCCCACCAGCGATCCCAGTGACAGTAGGGCGAAGGCAGGCAGGTCCACATAGCCGGCCATCCACGGCGCCAGACCGGCGGGCAGGTCGCGGGCGGCGACGACATAGGCCAGCGTGCCGGCCACGGCCACGGGCAGCGTCAGCGGATTGGCCATGGCCGCGGCCTGGGCCATCGGCAGGCCGCGCCGGCGCAGCAGCGGCACCGTCATCACGCTGCCGCCCACGCCCAGGAAGGCCGCCACCGCGCCGATCGCCAGGCCGCCGCCCGCCGTCGCCGCGCCGCCCAGCGGGCGTGGCTGGCCGCCGCCGTCATGCGCCAGGAAGCCCTGGCGCAGCAAGCAGTCGGCCAGCGTGACGGCCAGGTAGGCGATGAAGGCCAGGCGCACCAGTCCGCCGTCGATCCGCATCGCCGCCAGCGCGCCCAGCGCCGCGCCCACGGCGATGTAGCCGGCCAGCGGCCAGACATAGGCGCGCAGGATGTTGCCGGCCTTCTGATGGCGCCGGGTGGCGGCCGCGGCGTTCACGATCATGACGCAGGTGGACGTGGCCACCGCGATGTGCATGGCGGCCAGCGCGGCCGGATCGTCGGCCGCGTGGCCGGCCCGCAGGGCGGCATACAGCACCGGCACGGCGACGAAGCCGCCGCCGAAGCCGAACAACACGGTGGTGACGCCGCTGAGGACGCCGAACAGGGCCAGGACCAGATACAACATGCCGCGATTCCTGCGAAGAATGATGATGGGATCACGATAGCGGCGCCCGCCCTGGCCGGCTTTCGAAATGAAGACAGTAATATTCGAGTTTCAGCCAACTCCCGAACAGCCTCCGTGGCTGCCCGCTGCGGGCAGACGGGAGGACGCCCGCATGCGCAATACCCATATCGACCTGCATGACGCCCTGGACCGCGCGCTCGTCGCCATCGGCAACGACTATCCGGCCGGACACCTGCTGGACGCGCACGCGCACCGGCGCGCGCAGCTGCTGTACGGCGCCACCGGCGTCATGCTGGTGCTGAGCGAGGATGGCGGCTGGGTGGTGCCGCCGCAGCGCGCCGTCTGGATCCCGGCCGGCGTCACGCACCAGGTGCGGATGCTGGGGGTCAGCACGCGCAGCGCCTACATCGAGCCGGGCGCGGCGCGCGCGGACGCGCGGGCCTGCGAAGTGGTGGAGGTGTCGCCGCTGTTGCGCCAGCTGCTGCTGGCGGCCGTGGACATGCCGGCGCAGTACGACAGGGAAGGGCGCGACGGCGCGCTGGCCCGACTGCTGCTGCACGAGGTGGACCGCGCGCCGGCGCTGCCGCTGCACATCCCGCTGCCGCGCGACGCGCGGCTGGGGGCGTTGTGCCAGGCCTTCATGGCGGCGCCGGACATCCGCTCGCGGCCGCAGGACTGGGCCGGGCGGCTGCACATGAGTCCGCGCAGCTTCAGCCGCCATTTCCGCGAGCACACCGGCATGTCCTACGCCCAATGGCGTCAGCGCGCCTGCGTGGTGCTGGCGCTGGCGCGGCTGGCGGCGGGCGATCCCGTCACCGTCATCGCGCTGGATTTCGGCTACCAGGGCCCGGCCGCGTTCTCAACGATGTTCAGGCGCGTGCTGGGCGCGGCGCCCTCCGCCTACCTGCGCACCGACTAGGACCCTCCATAGCACGCAGGAGGTGCTGCTTCAGCGGGATGCCGCGGAGCCGGCTTTGCCGGTCCGCAGGCATGCCCCTGGGGGGGCGCGTGAGCGCTTCGGGGGGGATGTCAACCCTTGGCGTACCAGAGGACGGCGAAGAAGTGGCAGGCGGTGCCGGCCAGCACGAACAGATGCCAGACGAAATGCGCGTAGCGCCAGCGCGAATCGAACACGAAGAACACCACGCCGCCGGTGTAGGCCAGGCCGCCGGCCACCAGCCACCACAGCCCGCCCTCGGGCACGCGCTCGATCAGCGGGTTGACGGCGATCAGCACCAGCCAGCCCATGGCCAGGTACAGCCCGGTGGAAATGGCGGGGCGGTTCAGCCGCTTGCTGGCCTTCAGTCCCACGCCCAGCAGGGCCAGGCCCCAGACCAGGCCGAACAACGTCCAGCCCCAGGGTCCGCGCAGCGCGCCCAGCGCGAAGGGGGTGTAGGTGCCGGCGATCAGCAGGTAGATGGCCGAGTGGTCCAGCACGTTGAACAGGCGCTTGGCGCGGTTCAGCGGCAGTGCGTGGTAGATGGTGGACGCCAGGTACAGCAGCACCATGGTCGCGGCGAAGATGGCGGCGCCGGCGATGAAGGCCGCGTCGCCCTGGCGCGTGGCGGCGACGATCAGGATGGGGGCGGCGGCCACCGCGCAGGCGGCGCCCAGGCCGTGGCTGACGGCGTTGGCGATTTCTTCGCCCAGGGTCTGGGGGCGGTCGTTGGGGAACATGCGGTGGAGCGTCCGTGGCGGAGTGTGGGGAATCGGGGCTCCCACCTTAGGCGTTTTGCGGCGGCGGCTCAAGCGCCGCCTCCTGTAACGGCGAGGCGTGTTCCATCGGCTTGATTTTCGGCAAGCGGGGCCGTCGGTTACGTTTCGGATATGGGTTCCATGCGGTTACTGTGTGATACATTTGATCCGCACAAATAATCGGCCCGGACAGGCGACTGGCGCCGCTGCTGGCCGATTTTTCCGTTTCCGGCGGCGGCGCGCTCGGCGCCCGCTCAATCAAACGCTATCGCATGTTCCGGGGGGGGCACCTATGATTCCTGTCATCGGCATTATGGTTGGGGCTTACATCGTCACGCGCATGACCGCGATGCTGACCCGGCCGGACACCAACAAGATCGTCAAGGCGCTCTCCATCGTCACCATCGCGATCGCCTTGCTGTCCTGTCTGGAGCTGTTCACCAGCGGCGCCGCGATGTCGGCCCGGGCGGGCCGTTACTGAGCACACGCAGCAAATCCGGCATCCGTCGCCCGGCGGATGAGGCAGTCGGCGGGCCGTGCAGCTGCGGCCAGGTGGTATCGGGACGTCGTCTTGGGGCAAGCAAGGTTCAACTGGCCGAGGCCTGACAATGGCGCGCAGTTTTTCCACTCTGTTTTTCAAGGCCGCGAAAAAGCTCGGCAGGATCCAGCGCGCGGCCTTGAACCTGGCCGTGCCCGGCGCCTCCGGCAAGCGCGCCGCCGCGTCGCGCCGGGCGGCGGCCAGGCGCAGCGCCAATGCCTCGCGCGACGGCGCCTCGCCCTCGCTGGGCCTGGGCCGCTGGGAGGCCTCGCGCCAGTTCACCGACGGCCTGGGCCGGCGTCTCGCCTTCGCCCGCTACATTCCGCCCGGCGTGCCGCGCCAGGGCATGCCGCTGGTGGTCATGCTGCACGGCTGTCGCCAGACCGCGCTGTCGTTCGCGCAGGGTTCGCGCATGAACCAGTGGGCCGACGCGGCCGGCTTCATGGTGCTGTACCCGCAGCAGTCCATGGCCCGGCAGGTGCAGCGCTGCTGGCGCTGGTTCCAGCCCGACGCGCTGCACGGCGGCGGCGAGGCCGACCTGATCGCCGCGCTGGTCCGCTCGGAAGTGGGGCGTCATGGCCTGGATCCGACGCGCGTGTACATCGCCGGCCTGTCGGCGGGCGCCGGCATGGCGGCTCTTGTGGCGCTGCGGCATCCGCAACTGGTGGCGGCGCTGGCCATGCATTCCGGCCCGGTGACGGGCGACGCGCACAGCGCCGCCGCGGGCCTGCAAACCATGCGCCGGGGCGCGCTCAAGCCCCTGCGTCCGCTGCTGGAAAGCGTGGCCAATCCGGCCGCGCTGCGCCTGGGCATGCCGGCCATCATCCTGCAGGGCCAGCTCGATCCCGCCGTGGCGCCGCGCAACGCGCGCCAGCTGTTCGACCAGTTCCGCCTGCTCAATGGCCTGCACCCCCAGGATGTTCCGGTCGAGCGGGTACTGGGGCTGGGCACGGACAAATCCTATCGCCGGGTCGACATGCTGAAGGACCGCCGCGCCGTGGTGCGGCTGTGCGAGATCACGCATGTCGAGCATGCCTGGAGCGGCGGCGATCCGGCCGTGAGATACCACAGCAGGGGCGGGCCGGACGCATCGGCGCTGATCTGGCGCTTCTTCCAGGCACAGCGGCGCGGCACGCCGCCGGCCCTGTAGCCGCGACCGGCGCAAGCGGCTATTGTTCGCGGATCGGGAATGGTGATGTCCAGGCCGGGCGCGGGCCAGGTTGGCGCGGGCGACGGTAAGATCGCGGCATTCCCGAGGCCCCGCCGCCGTCGCGGCGGGCGGTCGCAAGCACACAGTTGGAACGTCCCATCATGTCCCTTTCTCTCTACCAGGCTTCGGTGCCTGTATTCGTCCGCGGCCTGAATGTGCTGGCCGCGCTGCTGGAAAAAGCCGAGTCGCATGCCCGCGAAGCCGGCATCGATCCCGCCGAACTCGCCAACGCCCGGCTGGCGCCGGACATGTATCCTTTGTCTGGCCAGATCCAGCGCGCCAGCGACGCGTCCAAGTTCGCCGCGCAGCGTCTGTCGCGGATCGAGGCGCCGAAGTTTCCCGACGAGGAAACCACGCTGGCGCAGCTGCGCCAGCGCGTGGCCGACACCATCGCCTATCTGCAGGGCCTGGCGCCGCAGGCCTTCGACGGCGCCGAAAGCCGCAAGGTCACGCTGTCGTTCGGCGACTTCAAGCCCGAGTTCCAGGGCGACGCCTATCTGCTGAGCTTCGCGCTGCCGAACTTCTACTTCCACGTCGCCACCGCCTACGGCATCCTGCGCAACCAGGGCGTGAAGATCGGCAAGCTGGATTTTCTCGGGCCGTATCCGGGCTTGAACCCGGCCTGAGCGCGGCCGCTACTTCGGGCCGCCGCAGCCGCCCATCTTTTCCATGTTCTGGCGGATTTCCTCCGGCGTCAGGTCGAGCTTGTGCGTGGCCATGGACCAGCGGTGGCCGAACGGATCCACCAGCTGGCCGTAACGGTCGCCCCAGAACATGTCGGCCACCGGCATGGTGACCTGGGCGCCGGCGTCCACGGCCTGCTTCATGGCCGCGTCCACATCCTTGACATACAGGTGCAGGTAGACCGGCGAGCCCTTGAGCGCCTTGGGCCCCAGACTGCCCCATTGCGGGAAGTCGTCGCACAGCATGATGGTGGAGTCGCCGATGCGCAGCATGGCGTGCATCAGCTTGCCGTCGGCGCCGGGCAGGCGCGCCAGCTCCTCGGCGTTGAAGGCCTTCTTGTAGAAGGCGATGGCGTCGGATGCGCCTTCGCAGACCAGGTGCGGGGTCAGCGTGTGCATGCCGGGGGGAATTGCGT